>CAYOLQ010000110.1:0-3804 GCA_964404825.1 uncultured Chitinophaga sp. | reverse complement strand
TTTTCTATTTCTTTTTTAACATTTTCTTCATGAAAAATCTGATTTCAAATCTGGCTGTTTCAGCTACATTTATCCTTGCTCTTTCATCCTGTGATAAAGATGACAAACAAACAAAAACCGATACGATATCATTTGAGGATATCGCTCTCAATGAATCCGGTTTTTATAACGGCTCCGATGGTTCCGGAGGTTTTAGTTCGGGAAATGCATTTTTTAAAACAAGTTATTATTCAGAATATGACAGCTGGAATGGTTTTGCGGTTTCCAACCATACAGACACTATTACACCCGATTTTTCCAATCAGTATAGTTCTGTTGCGGGATCAGGAGCCGGCAATACAGCTCAGTATGCACTACTTTATTCGTTTTCAGAGGATACAATTGTATTTACAATACCTGCTAAAGTCTCCAATATTGCCATTTCAAATTCCACTTACGCATATTATACAATGAAGAACGGCAATGACTTTGCAAAGAAATTTGGCGGTGAAACGGGAAATGATCCCGACTATTTTAACCTCTATTTTTCTGTTGTTGATACCAAGGGTAACCGAATAAATTTTAATCCGGTTCCTCTTGCAGATTATACCTTCACCGATAATTCGAACGATTATATATCAAAAGAATGGGAATATTATGATTTAAGTAATGCAGGTTATGTAAAATACCTTATTTTTAGCTTTGCTTCATCCGACACATCTGCCTGGGGCATCAATACACCAACTTATGTTTGTATTGACAATATTGTTGATGAGTGGGAGGAGTAGGGGTTAATTGATTTAGTGATTTGTTGATTTTTGATATTAAGATTACTTAGATCGGGAAGCTTACATAATAAATGACAAAAACCAGTTTATTCCTGACGGTTTTATTGCTCTGGATATTCTCCGAAGTCAGCTCTCAGCTGCCTCACGGAGGAAGACCTTTCCCTTTTTACAGTTTAAAATCGGTTTCGCAACCAATTGTACTCACGGGATTTGATTTGGATAAGGTTCTTGAGGAATCCCTCACCGAAGATGCCATTTCAGGAAAGAAACCCTTCCGGTTTGCCTGGAATTACACTTTGGAATTCACCCCTGAAAATTCAGGAGAATGGACCGAAATGTCAGACGGAACAAAAATCTGGCGCTTGCATCTCTCATCGCCGGGAGCCTTTGACATAAATGTTGATTTCAACCGTTACCAGCTCAATACAGGGAGTATGGTTTTTATTTATCCTCCCGATCAGAGCTACTATTTCGGGGGATTTAATCAACAAAATAATTCCGAATCTAAATATCTGCCTACTAATTTTGTAAGTGGAGATGAGATCGTAATCGAGCTGCAGGTCAAATCAGGCATATCAGATTACGGATTCCTGCAAATTGGAAGTCTTGCCCATGCATACATCGATGTTTTCGGAAAGAAAGTGAGTAATCCGGGAACTTCGGGGCCGTGTAATGTTGATATAAACTGTGCTTCAGGCGTAAACTGGCAGGTGGTAAAAAAAGCTGTCTGCCGGCTTGCCATTAAATCAGGCAGTAGTACGGTTTTTTGCACAGGTGCCTTGGTCAACAATACAAAACAGGATACTATTCCTTACCTTCTTACAGCTAATCATTGCATATCTTCGGCTTATCAAGCAAATACGGCATTGTTCCTGTTCGATTTTGAGGCTGATACCTGCGGAAAAAAAGTTGTGTCCTCTTCATGGTCTCTTGCCGGTTCAAGCTTATTGGCTACATCCGACAGTATCGATTTTAGCCTTCTCAGACTGAACGAAACCCCGCCGGGACAATACAAACCATATTATGCAGGCTGGTCGTTGTCTCAGGTACCGGCAGCAAATACAGTCTGCATCCACCATCCGGAAGGGGATTTAAAGAAAATCAGTATCGACACAAATCCCCTTACAACTGAATATCAGGATCCAATTCCCCCGGTACTTTCGTGGCTTTATGATGAATCAATTCCACAGGCATTCTGGCGTGTAATTAACTGGGAAACAGGAACAACCGAAGGGGGATCTTCCGGTGCTCCCTTGTTTAATCATAATAAACTAATTGTCGGAAATCTCACAGGGGGGCAGGCAAATTGCACAACTCCTGTAAACGATTACTTTTCAAAGTTTTTTGTAGGCTGGGATCATTATGACGGTTCAGATAAACAACTTAAATCCTGGCTTGATCCGGAAGGAACAGGAATCACTAACCTGACTGGTTTTAATCCTTTTGGTGAGACTGACACCATACCAATTGACACGGTTGAATATGCTGAACGCTTTACTCTTTTTCCAAATCCTGCATACGGCGAAGTATGCTTCGAGACAGATAGTCTTGATATCTCAGGAGGATATCTTACTTTATATACTCTTACCGGAAAAAAAATGGCTGAATACCGGATTACGGAATCTGTCAGACTCAGATTCGATGTCTCGTTTCTACCGCAGGGCATTTATATCCTGAAATTCAGTAAAGATAAAATAGAGAAGAGAATGCGACTTATGGTTGTGTCTCTCTAAAAATAAGGGTTTATGTAGATTTCCCATGAAAGAATCAGTTCCAAATTCAATACAAAATATGATAAGACTTTTGCTCATTCCACTTATATTTTTCACTTACTGTTCTGTACCTGATAACTCCAATCCAGCTGAAAAAAATCAACTTTCGTATGCCGGAGGTTTTGAAATAAAGAACAATAAAGGTTTTCAGCAAGTCATCATTACCAACCCCTGGCAGAAGTCAAAGAATGAAAGTTTAACATATATTCTTGCAGGTAATCAGGAATCGGTGCCCGACTCGTTACGGGAATTCACATTCATTAAAACCCCCGTTGAAAGAGCAATAGTACTATCGTCTACTCACGTCGGTTTTATTGCAGCATTGGGAAAAAGCAATACAATCGTTGGGGTTTCGGGCAAGGATTTCATAAGCGATACAACAGTCCGCCGATCCCTCGAAAACAAAACCTGCCTTGATATTGGTTTTGCCCCGAATATTGATTTTGAAAGCATACTTATTCTTAAGCCCGATGTGGTATTCCTTTACGGACTCGACCCTTCCGTTACCGCACTGGTAAAAAGATTCTCGGAAGCCGGTATTAAAGCAGTTCTGGTATCTGAATTTCTGGAGGATCATCCCCTGGGAAAAGCAGAATGGATTAGGTTTTTCTCGGCATTTTATGGATGTAGTGCGGAAGGTGACAGCATTTTTTCAGAAGTAAAAACCAGCTATCTGGCATGGAAAGATTCGGTCGCAGAATTTACCTACGCACCAAAGGTACTTACCGGACTTCCTTGGAAAGACACCTGGTACATGGCTGGTGGCAGATCTTTTGCTGCTAAATTTATTGAAGATGCACACGGAGATTACCTTTGGGCTGATAACACAAACATTGATTTTGTGCCTCTTGATTTGGAATCGGTTTTTCAGAAAGCAGTACATGCTGACATCTGGATCAATACAGGTTCTGCAGAAAGCCTTCAGGGAATTCTTGCGGAAGATAAAAGATTTGCTTACATACCTGCATTTCAGAATGGACAGGTTTATAACAACAACCTGACCTTAAACTCTACCGGCGGGAACGATTTCTGGGAATCGGGGACAGTAAGGCCAGACAGGGTTTTAAGTGATCTGATCGCGATTTTTCATCCTGAAAAATTCGGTTACACTCAACTTTATTATTACAGGAAGCTGGAATAGAAATTTTTGAAAACATGTTACTTAAAAAAAACAGCAACTTATAGACAGCTTTTTTTAGTTTTTACTCTTAAGTAGAATCGATTATTCGTATTTTTGAGAAAAATAACAAATACAATTAAAATGG
>CAYOLQ010000109.1:0-11683 GCA_964404825.1 uncultured Chitinophaga sp. | reverse complement strand
CCAACAAAAACTGAAAGTTGCTTGCTGACATCATACGCAAATGCCTGAAGGATCTGGTCAACGAGAATTACCAGCATGGCTATGACTACTAGTTGTACAATAATTCTGATCCGGGGTGGAATAGTGTTCCTAAGCATGGAAATAACCATATTGGAAAAGGCTGTTACAATCATTACAGAAACAGCCATTACTACTGAGGGTTCCATTTTTACAGTTACTGCCAGAGCAGAGCAAATCCCCAATACCTGAACGGTTATTGGATTATTAGTATTTAGCGGGTCTCTCAGTAATTTCAAATTTTTTCCTGAGAATAATGATTCTTTTTCGCTCATATCAGTTCTTTTTCATATTTGATTTGAAATAGTTTTCATAAGGAACCAGGCAATCAAATAACATATATTGCAGTCCCTTGCTGGTTATAGTTCCTCCGGAAATTGCATCAACACCGTATACGTTTTCATCGTTGGTGCCACCTTTGATTACCTCAACAGATACAAGTTTTCCTGAATCGTCAAAAATTCTCTTATTATGAAATCTTTCCTGAAACCATCCTTCCCTTATTTCTGCACCCAAACCGGGAGTTTCAGACTTATGATCGAATATCGCACCAAAAATTGTATTAAAATCATCATTCAGTGATACATACCCCCATATAGGACCCCATAAACCTTTTCCCCTTACCGGAATAACATATTTTTTAGTTTGAGATTCATCCTCATAAATAAAAATTGGAAGTCCACGTTCTTCGAGTGGTTTTGCCATTTCATCCTTAAGTTTTTTAGTGATTTCAAAAGCATCTCTGCTTTCAACTACCTCACCTTTAGAATTAACAACAATGCTCGATTTAATAAATTTACTATATTCATCCAGGATATAGGCATTTTTATTATCTACAGTTGCAAAATCCCTGGCTTTTCCAACGGAGCGAAGAATGTCCTGCTTTTTCTCTATTTCCACATTTAACTGCTGAATGGGTCTGAGTGCCTCCGATGCAAAGGAAAGTACAGCTGCTACAAGAATCACCATTACAGAAGAAAAAATAAATATGTATGTATTACTAAAATTTTTCATAGTATCTGCGTTCTGTTATACTGGTATTTTAACTCTTTTCAAACGGCGTTTTATATTAGATTCAACCACATAGTAATCAATAAGAGGTGCAAAAACATTCATCAGCAATATGGCCAGCATCATACCTTCCGGATAAGCCGGATTAAGAACCCGGATCATAATGGCCAGAAAGCCTATCAAAAATCCGTAAATCCATTTACCTCTTTCGGTCTGTGCACCTGTAACCGGATCAGTAGCCATGTAAACTGCCCCAAAAGCAAATCCCCCTAAAATAAGATGCTCCCAGAAAGGCATTTTCATATAATTAGTAACAGCAAAAATATTTAATAAAAGTGCCATAAAAGCACCTCCGGCAAATACGGAGAGAATTATTTTCCAGCTGCCAACACCTGTGTAAATCAGAATAACTGCACCAATCAGTATGGCCAGAGTTGATGTTTCACCTATTGAACCGGGGATCATTCCGATAAACATATCCCAGGTTGAATAGGTGTGTCCGGCCAATCCGTTAGTAAATTCGGTATTTTGAGCAGCGGCCTGACCAAGGATGGTGGCCCCGGAATAGCCGTCAACTATACCTTTTCCTCCCTCGAGACCGGCGGTCCAAACCAGATCCCCCGACATTTTTGAAGGATAAGCAAAAAACAGGAATGCTCTGGCAGTAAGAGCGGGATTCATAATATTCATTCCGGTACCACCAAAAACTTCTTTTCCAATAATCACTGCAAATGCTGTTGCAACCGCAACGGTCCATAATGGAACATCGGCAGGCATTACAAGCGGGATAAGCATTCCCGAAACAAGGAAACCTTCATTGACTTCGTGTCCCCGCATCTGCGCCACAATGAACTCAATTCCAAGACCGGTGACATATGAAACCACTATAATCGGGAATACTTTCAGAAAACCAAACCAAACCACCGGCCAGAAATCAGGAGCTTCACCGATGGAAAGAAAATGCTGATATCCGGTATTCCATATCCCGAAGAGTAAGGTTGGGATCATAGCAAGTACCACGACTGTCATTGTTCTTTTCATATCCATCGCATCGCGGATATGTGCACCTGAACTGGTAACCTTGTCAGGTACGAAAAGAAAGGACTCAAATGCATCGAAAGTAGACTGCAGCTTTTGATACTTTCCTCCCTTCTGAAAATCGGGCTTAATTTTATTCAGATAATTACGTAAGGCTTTCATAGTATTATTTAAGTTCTTCGTATACTTATTCCATTTCTTTCTTAATCAGATCAAGTCCTTTTCGGAGTATATGCTGCACTTCAACCTTCGATGTACACACAAACTCGCAAAGAGCAAGGTCTTCTTCAACAACTTCATAAATTCCAAGCTGCTCCATTCTATCAATGTTCTCCGCCAGTATAGCTTTGATAAGGTGTACAGGATAGATGTTCATAGGCAGCACCTCTTCATATTGACCTGTCATGACGAAGGCCCGCTCTCCCCCTTTAAGATTCGTATCGAGTGCATATTGTTTCGAAGGCGATAACCAGGAGAAGAATGAACGGGAGGTACTAAACTTATCAAGACCAGGGAGTGCCCAGCCCAGAAAATCGAAATACCTGCCTTCCGGAATAACACAGAACTGGTTATCATAAAATCCGATGAAACCATCTTTCATCACCTGAGTGCCGGACAGAACATTCCCGCTTATATATCGCAGCTCACCTGATTTTACGTTTTCTTTAGTAAGACTTGCAACAGAGGTGCCGCGTATAACTTTAGTATAAGCAGTTTTTAAAAGTTCAGAACCCGTCAAAGCAACAATCTGATGGTTGTCAAAAACTCCTTCCAGAAAAAGTCTGCCAATAGATGCAACATTCTGAGGGTTTACAACCCAAACAACTTCAGCCTTGTTTATAGGATCAATATGGTGAATCTGAATTCCAACATTTCCTGCAGGATGCGGTCCTGAAAAAAAGTGAATCTCTGCATTCTGTGTACCGGATAGCACGGAGTCCTTAAGCAGACTAAGGTGAACCTTGCCATCTGTAAGTTTTTTCAGAGCATTCACACCTGTCTGAAATTCCTTCAGGGAATCTTTCATTACGAAATCGATATCCGCGGCAAGTGGTGCCGAATCAAAACCGGAAATGAAAATCGACTTTGGTTTTTGTGCCGGATTTGCAATTACGTTATATGGACGCTGCCTGATAAATGGCCAGTTACCGCTTTCAAGTAAGATCTCAGTAACACGCTGAGGTGTTAATTCTGACGGATCTGCAGGAGTAAATTGAACAGAATCGTTTTTCCCGTCGGATTCTACTATAACCGAAAGAATTTTTCTTTTCTCTCCCCTGCTGACATCAGTCACTTTTCCCGATACGGGAGAAACAAATTTGATCTCCGGACGATTTTTGTCGAAAAACAAGGGAGTACCAACTTTAACAGGGTCACCTGCCTTAACATTAAGCTTCGGAATCAGGCCAATAAAATCTGTAGGCTTTATTGCATAAAAGTCTGATGGGCCTATTTTTATAATAGTCTTTTCAGCTTTTCCCTGAAGTTTAATATCCAGACCTCGTTTGATCTTGATAATTTCGGACATTTGAGAATATATTATGGTAAAAAAAATAATGCACAAAAATAGCTAAATTTGACAATTCACAATCTGTAAATACATATATCTATAAAAATATATAAATTAATACTTGGCACTTTCTTTGAAGTAAATGAATCACAAATTCAAAATCACACTATCATTTGTTAGTTAAATAACAATCTGAAATGAAAATCGGTTTAAATATACCTGTACTTTTTTTTATTAATCTAATATTTCATTCCATTTCAAGTGTTTTTGGAATGGATCAAAATAGTGCCGGGGTACTTAAGGAAGGTATTTATAAGGAAAGTATTCATACCATTCAGTTGCATCGTGAAGGCTGGAAGTTAAGCTATCCGATTATTGACCTGAACAGCACCACCAGCCTTGAATTGAGTTTTGATGAGATTGCTCCCGACATAGGCAACTATTATTATAAAATTGTTCATTGTGATTTCGATTGGGTACCTACAAATATCAGTGATGGCGATTATATTGATGGTTTTCTTCCGGCACAGATTTCAAATTACGCCCTTTCTTTTAACACCTATTTCAGCTATGTTCATTACTCTTTAAAATTACCTAACGACGATTTCAGGTTTATGATTTCAGGAAATTATGCAATAGTGGTTTTTGAAGATATGGACGAGGACAAAATCATTTTTGTAAAAAGGTTTATGGTTACCGATGCATTGGTGAACGTGAATGCCAGCATCAACCGCCCCATACTTTCGATGTACAGAAACACCAGTCATGAAGTGAACTTTACAATTGAAACAGGCGCGTTCGCAGCAGAGAACCCATATAACGATATAAAAGTTGCTATTCTTCAGAACGGACGGTATGATCAGGCAATTAATGATCTCAAACCCCTTTATGACAAGGATGGTATTTTGGAGTATAATTATCAGATGGAGAATATATTTCCCGCTGGTAACGAATATCGCTGGTTTGATATAAAAAGTATGAGGTATCAGAGTCCGTATATTAAAGGTATTGAATATAAAAATGGTCATTTTGATGTAGTGCTGTTCCCTGATCCCGTTAAAGCTAACTCACGGTATTTCTTTGAAGAAGATTTGAATGGAAGGTATTTCGTTGAAATTCAGGAAGAAGAAAATGATGATACGGATGCCGATTATGTGGTTGTTTATTTTAGCCTTCCCTATGATGCTCCGGTTGATAACGGTGATTTTTATGTAATGGGATCATTAAGTGGTCCGGCATTTTCTGATGCGAATAGAATGACCTACAATTCAGAATTACAAGCCTACGAGCTTAAATTATTGCTTAAACAAGGTTATTATAACTACCGGTATGAGTTTCTGCCAAACGGTTCATCTGCCGGAAATGCCTCCATGACTGAAGGAGACTATTATGAGACTGAAAATGACTATGTTATTCTTGTATATTATCGCGGGAACAGTTCGCGTTATGACAGGTTAATTGGTTATCAGATTGCCAATTCTCTCAAAAAATCAGAGTAGATACCGATTAGGATATTTATGAATAATTCAGGTAATTAAAAAGAAAAATAATCTATTCAAGGATATTGTATTTAGCCTTCCTTTCGTTCCAGCGGTCGCGGGCAAACTGTTGCATATCACGAACGCGATCCTTTTCATCAACAATTTCAAGGCCGAGAAGCGATTCGATAATATCTTCCATGGTTACAATTCCATCCATTCCACCGTATTCATCAACCACCAAAGCAATGTGTTCCTTTCGATCAAGGAGTATCTCCCAGACGCTCAGTACCGGTTGATGGGAATGAACAACCACAATGCTTCTCCGGATATCTTTTAGCAGAATATTCGTTTCATCCTCTGCAAGCTTCTCAAATACCAATTGCCTGAAAATATATCCGGTAATATTATCCCGGTTATCGTTATATACCGGGATTCTCGAATAATGCATAAATGTCTTATTCTTGAGAAAATCTTCAAGGCTCATATTTTCATCGGCAAGAGAAACAACAACCCTGGGAGTCATTATGCTGTCGATGTTTACAGCTCTGAGCCTGATAAGATTCTGAATAATTTTATTCTCCTTTTCTTCAAATATTCCCTCACTTGTTCCAATGTTTGCCATAACAGAAATCTCTTCCCTGCTTACTGTCTGATCACTCCCCTTTTTTGAAAAGGATCGTGTAATGAATTCTGAAACAATAACCAACGGATAGGCAATAATAATCATTGTATTGATTATCCGGGCTGACACAAGTGCCAGCTCTCTCCAATATGTTGTACCAATTGTTTTTGGAATTATTTCAGATAAGATGAGAATAAGAAGAGTAAGAACACCCGATACAATACCAATATATGCATCTCCAAATACAATAATTGCCTGAGCGCCAACTCCGGCCGCTCCAACCGTGTGTGCAATGGTGTTGAGAGAAAGAATTGCAGCTAAGGGTTTGTCGAGGTTGCCCTTGATTTTTTTCAGAAGGGCTGCTGATTTATGTCCTTCTGCTTCTTTAACTTTAATGTAAGAAACCGGTGTTGAGAGTAAAACAGCTTCCATAACAGAACAAGTGAAAGAAACAATCAGGGCAAGCAAAAGGTAAAAAAACAGAAGGGCCATTGTGAATTAAGATAAATTTTTGCAAAGATAATAAAATTGCGATAAGCATTTCTGGTAATGTATAATGGTATACAGGTTTTAAGAACACCCTACACTACCCCTGGCCCTTAAAGGGGAATTCCGGCGCACTGTCCCTTTGCACCGAATACTGTTTGACACAAGCTTAAAGCGAATCATGTAACTGCATCTGTGTGCTTATGAGATTGGGGTGAGCAATGGCAATGGTAAAAACTAAACGATGATGGTATAATAAGTATAAATCCTGCTTTCCTGAACAATAAATGTTCATTGGCGGTCATACCATAATCAGAGAGAAAAAAATGTTCCGATGCGAAGTACAACTTCAAACAAATCCCGGTAAAAAAATATGGCCAAACCAATAAGAACAATTAATGTAAATCCTAAAAGGGGCTGATTCCTGTCGGTTGCGTGAATTTCATTAAGCAGTTGCCGGAGGATTATTGGTTTACCATCCTCCCTGAAGTTATATAGTTCGAAATATACATTTCCGAGGTAAGAAATTAAAAATGCCAGAATGAGTCCTCCGAAAAAGGATGCCCAGACAATTGTCAGCAGAAATACTAAAGGGAGTTGAATCATCAAACTTCTTTTCTCCGAATAGTCAATTTTCATTTTACTGATGTTATCGGCGCCTTCTTCTTTCCATTTGCTGAAAGCCGATATTCTGGATTTCTTAAGCGCCTCCAGCCGAATCAATTCTATCGATGAAGCACTGTCAGCCATTGGTCTGGACATAATAGCGTCGATTCTTTTATTCAGTGAATCAATTCCTTCCGAAAATGCAAGACTGATATTTTCAATCTCTTTTTCACCCAGCAAAATATTTGCATTACTGTTTTCTTTACTTTCATTCAGGGATTTTAGCCCGCTGAATTCGCTTATCAGGTTTTGAGGAAATGCTTTGTAAAAAATTGCCCTATCAAGTTCTTTTCTGGTTTTATACTTTTCAATTCCTTCTAAAACTGTTATTCTTTGATTAAGGATACTAATACGTGTATCAAGAATTGAGTTTTTAATATTAAGGGTAATTACAATGGAGAGAATTACAATAAAAGCAGGGATTGCGGTGACAAATAAGCCGAAAACCATGGAAGGCAATACCGACAAAAAATAACGAAGAAAGCGTCTTCCAACAACATCAAGAAAAGTAATACTTCCGTTTAATCCGCCACTGAAATTTTTATTATATACTACATGAGGAGGTAAAATCAGTTTGGCAAATACAAGCATTACAAAAACAAATATCAGCAGGAGACTTGCAAGAGTATTAATGTTCAGTGCTAATCCCATGAAGCTAAAACCGATCTGAGGAATCCAGCCAAGAAGGTTAAAAAACAATTCGACAAGGACAAGAATTAGAAAAATAATAAAATAGCTTAAAACTGCCCTGACAGCATCAAAGCCGCTTTGAAAATTTTTTCTGGTTTCCTGATAGTTTTCAGACTCTGATTTTCTGAAACGCAGTGAGGATATTTCACCATAACTCCAGACCAGAGGAAGAACCGAAAATACTGCACCAACAACAAATATTTCAGGTATTGCCATCAGAATGCCCATACCATAAAATAAGAATATCAAAAAAAGCATTAATACCCCACCCTGCAAAGAGATTAAATAAAAATTCAGATTTATACTTTTTCTAATAGAATCAAAGCACAATTTATATACCCACCAGGTCCATAAAAATATATAATGAATTATTAGTTTGAAAATTAGTACTACCGGATGCACGAAAAGCTTAAGAAACCAAATAATTGAATGAATGATCCAGTAGATGATATCTTTTATCAGCAGTATGCTGTCCAGGATAATTGTAATAAGAATATAAACACCAAACAGTGTCCATATTAACAAATCGTATATAAATCCAAAAAGTACAAGGATCCATTTAAAGAGAACCCAGAAACCGGCCTTTTTATTTAAAAACTCATCAGATTTCAAATAACCGTATAAATATTCCGGCTTTTTTCCAGTAATTCTAGAAATTAATAAAGCAAGTGTAAAAAACAATGATGGAATTAAAATGTAACTATTTACTGAAGATGAAAGAATAATTCCTGCCGCAGCAACCAGAATCAGTACAATTAATTTCTGGATGTAGAGACTTACTTTATCCATTTTGGAACATTTGAATTGCAAACAATATTACTATTTTTTTTCGTGATTATCAATCATTAAAAAGTTCCTGACATAATCCGGAATACCTTTAGCGAGATTACGAATTTCATTCAGATAACCTGCTCCCCTGAGTTTTCTCATGTCAGCCTGGGTAAAATACTGATATTTATCGCGTATGTCTGCCGGAGTATCAACAAACTCTATTTCCGGAACAATTCCCATTGCTCCAAAGGTTTGGGTAACTAATTCCAGAAAAGTTTCTGCTTTGCCGGTACCGACATTGTAAATACCGGGATTTTTCCGTTTATGAAGGAAAAAATACATGATATCGGCGACATCTTTTACATAAATGAAATCGCGAAGTTGCTCTCCGTCTTTAAAAACGGGGTTGTGCGAACGGAACATCTTCATTTTCCCGGTTTCACTGATTTGCCTGAATGCATGAAAAACAACTGAAGCCATTCTTCCCTTATGATATTCATTTGGCCCATACACATTGAAGAATTTAAGTCCGGCCCAGAATGAAGGTGTTTTTTTCTGTTTGAGTACCCAGTTATCAAAATCATTCTTTGATTCCCCATATGGGTTGAGGGGTTTCAGAAAGGGTATAATTTCGTGGGAGTCGCTGTACCCATGCTCCCCGGATCCGTATGTTGCTGCTGATGATGCGTAAACCAATGGTATACCAAATTCGGCACAGGTGTTCCATACCGACTTTGAGTAGTTCAGATTTAATTTGTCAAATACATTTTTATCAAATTCGGTTGTATCTGTCCGGGCACCAAGATGAAAAACAAATTCAGCAAGAACCTGATTGTCACGAAGCCAGGGAATAAAATTATCTCTTTCCACGAGCGAAGAATATTTTCTGCCGGTATAATTCTTCTCTTTCTCCTTATGGGAAAAATCATCAACCAGCACAATATCGGTAAATCCCTCTCTGTTTAGCTTCTCCAGCAGATTACTGCCAATGAACCCTGCTGCTCCGGTGATTATTATCATAATTTTGTATTGTGTTTATTCTAAAAAAATATCTTCAGGTACTTCAGGCAAGATTCCTCTTTGGGTTCCTTTTTCGAATAAAAGCCGAATTGCCTTTTTGCCCTTATCACCAATGTTTATGGAGAAATCGTTAACATAAAGATCAATATGTGCTTGTATTACATTATCGTCCATTCCTTTGGCATTTTCCCTTATGAAATTCCAGATTGGCTTTGGATCTTTAAAGGCCATTTCTATGCTTTCCGATAATGATTTTTCAAATGCTTTTTTCTGGTAATATGGAAGGGATCTCTTTGCTACAATTCCCCCAAGCGGAACAGGTGAATCATACAGTTTCTCCCATAATTCCCCTAAATCTGAGATGAGCACTAATCCCTTCTTCTGATAGGTAAACCGGCTTTCATGAATTATTAATCCGGCATCGCATTCTTTATCCATAACCGCATCTTCGATGTCGGAAAAAAGAAAACTGGTTTTCTTTAAAACTCCAGGAAACAGAATCTCCAGTAATAGATTGGCAGTAGTTAGCTTCCCGGGAATGGCAATATGCAAATCTTTAACTTCATCGGGATATATTTTATACCTGCTCACAAGCAAGGGTCCGTTTTTATAACCCAGAGCACTTCCTGCATTTAGTATCTGATATTCCTTTGCAATAAAAGGATAACTGGCAAAACTGATTTTAGTAACAGAGAGTTGATTATCTAAAGTCAGACTGTTTAACACCTCTATATCCTTCATTATAACATCAAAGTCTGATGGCAGAAATTCTGTCAGTCCCTTTACAAGTGATCCAAACATAAAAGTATCGTTCGGACAAGTAGAAAAACCCAGCTGTATTTTATTTTCTGATAACACGAATCAATTTATTTACTTCGTTTGTGAGGCTGGAAATACCTGATTCAATTTCCCATGCCTGTCTGTTTCTAGGCTCCACAAAATTAGAAATACTTCGCAAGCATTGAAAATTAATTCCTTCTGAGAGGCAAATACTGAATACAGCAGCTCCTTCCATACTCTCTACATCCGGACTGTATTTGGATATTATTTTTTCTATGCTATCCTTCCGGCCGTGGGCTTTATTTACAGTAAGGCCATTAACCACTGGAATGTGGCTGAAAAAGTGAGAATACCTGTTTCCATTATTTATCAGATTACTACCTGTAAAAGGCTTTTCGTCCCTTTTGCAAAGGCCGAGATCAAAAAGATCCAAAAAACCATCCGGATCTTCGGCACCCAGATCTCCCCAGATTTCACTAACAATATTTACAACGCTCCCAATAGGGTATTCCTTTTTAAAGCTCCCACAAATTCCCAGGTTCAGGACGAGGTCGTATCTGGATTGACTAAGTCGCTGAACCAGAAATTTTGATGTTTCAGATGACCCTATGCCGGAAATCTGTATGTCAATCATGGTACTATCAACAAATCCCCTGAAATAACCATTTTCAAGACAAACCTTGTTTTCAAGTTTTTCCAGAATCCCTTCAATTTCCCTGAATATAGATGCGCAAAGAAGAATTTTCATATAATCCGCATAATATGGGCAGTACGCATTGATCCCCCGAAAAAAATTAGCGCTAACCCAATTTTTGGTTTAACTTTGATGATTATTATTCAAAAATAGTATTTAAAATAGTTTATTTGTAAAAAAATCGCATACATGGTTTTTATTACCCGCAGAGAAAGGTTTAGTGCCGCACATCGTTTATATAATCCCGTTTGGAGTGATGAAAAAAACTTCGCCTTTTATGGTGGCTGCGCAAATCCCAACTGGCACGGACATAACTACGAATTATGGGTAACAGTAAAGGGTGAGGTGAAGCCGGAATTAGGTTACCTCGTTGACTTGAAATTGCTTGGGTCACTAATCAGGGAACATGTTACTTCAAAACTTGACCACAAAAATATTAACATTGAAGTGGATTTTATGAAGAACAAAATGGTTTCAACTGAAAATCTTGCAATTGGTATATGGGAAGTGATGGAACCTGTATTGAAAGCAATTGATGTTGAATTACATAGTGTTAAAATTCAGGAAACTGAAAATAATTTTGTAGAATATTACGGATAAAAACACAGCCACAGATTCATTAATTATAGAAATCTCTTTCTAAATATTTTATCGCTGGCTTTAATTATTATAGGAAATGGAAAAAAATACAGGATTTATCGAAGGTGATAACGGTTATGAAAGGATAGAAAGCTATAATGAAGACCTGACAGAAAAATTAAGCGAGCACTATAAAATTATTTTAGAGGGATTGGTTACTGATCATGAAAGGGAAGGATTGGCAAAAACACCCGAAAGAGTTGCAAAAGCCATGCAGT
>CAYOLQ010000108.1:1411-11709 GCA_964404825.1 uncultured Chitinophaga sp. | reverse complement strand
CTCCCTGAAATTATAGGGGATGAGTACAAACCATGCAATAATTATGAAAAACAGGCTAAACCAGTAAGGACTTTCACTCGCTCCGGTTAACATGGTAAGCAACATGCAGAAAACAGATCCGAAATAAAATCCCGCAACCAGATGCTGTTTAATGGCGCGGGGACTTTTCCTGACAAGTGCAATCACGAGGTTAACCGCATATAAAACAACGGTAATCCATCTAAGCCATGTGAGTCTGGAATCGGATGTTCTGAAAAAATGATTATCAAATATCTGCCAGATAATTACTACAAGCGATCCGCAGATGGTAAGGGCAAGCAGGATAGCTTTCTGATTGCTGATCCAGGAATCAGAATATTCAGTTTCCCGGTAAACTTGTTTTAAACTTATGAATTTCATGTTGTGTTGTAGTGGAATTCAAAATTCAAATCAATTTTACAGAATAGTTCCTTTGTATTTCAATAAAAAAATATGAATGCCGGAAACCGGACTTTGAATTCCACGTTTCCGGCATTGAATTAAACCATCATAAAATCCCCGGATTACTTTGCATCCAGAATCACCGGTGTGGAGTTTTTGTCTCCGTTCATGATTATCAGTTTAGCATTTGGTGAAGTGGCAATGGCTTTGATCATCTCATACTGCAGCTGTTTATCACTCAATCCCGTGCTCAATATTTTCTGATAATCAGCAATTCCCTGTGCCTCCACTCTCTTTCTCTCGGCCTCCTGCTTTTCCTTCTGAAGCACGAAAGTCATTTTCTGGGCTTCCTGTTCGGCATTTATTTTTGATTCAATAGTAGTTTTTACCGATTCAGGAAGCACAATATTCCTGACTAACAATTGCTCAAGTAATAATCCCCTGCTTTTAAAATCACTTTCAATAGAATTGTATATTCTTGTCTGGAATTCATCTCTTTTTGTCGAATACAAGGCTATTGCATCATAGTAAACTGCATTATCGCGGATTTTGGTCCTGCAAATCGGCCTTACAATAATATAACGATAATCGGTTCCTATTTCACGAAGAATTCGCGGAGCTTCAGTAGGGATAACTTTATAAAGAACCGTCAAATCAATTATTACCTCCAGACCATCCGCAGTAAGAACACGGATTGCATCATCACCCGATTTTTCACCTTCATCCAAAACGCCTGACATAGTATAATTCTGTGTTTTAATGTCAAATGGCACAACTTCTACAAGGGGATTAATCAGATTAAGTCCGCTTTCCAGAATATTGTTACTGACTTTCCCGAAAAGTTTCTGAACTCCGACTTCTCCTGGTCCAATCTGAACAATTGAAGAAATCAGCACGCCAACGATAAGTATTCCGATTCCTGCTAATTTTATGATCCCGTTATACGTCCGTGCCGGATTATTTTGCTTTGCAAGAACAAATCCCGCAATTAATACAATGATTCCAAAAAAGATAATTGCCATAGTGTTTATTTTAAAGATTTGAAGTTTGGTATAATTCTGCTTCGATATAATTAGTAGTAAGAATAAGCAGGTAAAAGCATTTCAAAGATATATTTAAAAAAGAGGAATACATATCGTTTGTGTGGTTTCTTGATAATGGAAAACTATTTTTTTTATAATTCGTTTTGCATTTAAAATTGAAATTTCTTCAATTTGCACAACTTGAGTTTCCTTTATCCTCCACCACCAACCCCCCGCCCTGGATGGGAGGCGTTGCAGGGATTCATTACCTGTCACTTGTCACTCGTACTTTGTTACAGACACCGCCCTGAGCTTGTCGAAGGGGATTCTGGAGATTTGCACGCCTTCAGGAAGACTATATATAATTTGCTTTAAATGGCGTATTTTTCAACAAATTCTCTATATTGAAAAAGAGATAAGTGTAAAATACAAGATTGATGTTTCGGATAGTCCCCCGACCCGGGAGGGGTTAGGGGTGTGGTATAATATTTACTGAACACCTATTTTTAAACAATCTCCCTGTTGATAAAATCCCTCCACAAAAAAATCTACAAACTATATAATTACCTAATTTTCATCATTCTTAAGAAAGTTCCTCAGCATAAAATAAGTGCAGAGTAATTTTTATTCTTTCAGTTAAAAGTTTAATAACCTGAGTTTTTTAAGTTAGATCAAATCATTCCGTTAATAATAATGAATATGAAAACAAATCCAATGAGTTCATTATCCCTGAAGAGTAATGTTAATTACCGGATTCTGTTTTTTCTTATTTTCCTGATTTTTCTCCTGCCTGTATTTGCCATTGGAAATTCCGGGCAAACCATCCCATCAGAACCCACCACAAAATTCATGTTCTGGGCCTTGCTTCTGGGAGGTTTCAGCGCAATTTCCCTTGTTCTGGGTTCAGCACTCGGATTAATCTGGCAACCCCGGCCACGTGTAACGGCAGCGTTTACAGCTTTTGGAGCCGGTGCGCTACTGGCCGCACTGAGCATCGAACTTATTGCTCCTACAGTAATGGAATTTGTTGCACAAAAACAAACTTTGACGGGTCGGGTTGGGGATCATGATAAAATTCTTGAATTTGTATTCCTTCTGGTGGGATGCGTTTCCGGGGGATTGCTTTTCTATTTCCTTAACGAAGCCCTCAATAGTTCGGGAGGTTACCTGCGTAAGGTCTCCACAACTATTTCATATTTTAACAGACAAAGAAAATCCCGCTATACACAAATGCTTAAAAGGATATCGAAAATAAGTCTTTTCCGTTCCATAACTCCCGAACATATTGATATCCTGGTCAGGCATATCCGCCATTCTCAGATAAAAGCCGGAAAACATATTTTCTATGAAGGAAATATGGTCCATAAACTCTACCTTATAGAAAGTGGTGAGGTGGAAATCCTCAAAAACGGAACAAAAATTAAAGTTCTGGGTCCCGGTAATTTCCTGGGCGAAACAGCTATGCTTTCAAGGGAACCAATCGCATACTCTTCTCTCGCGCTTAGTAACCTTAAAGTTTTTGAATTAAGTTACAACGACCTGATCCAGCTTAAAGATTCCTGCCCCGAATTCCACGAAATTCTGGAGAGTGAATCAAAGCATGAATTTAACCTTCACGACAACAAAAAAGAACTTTCAACAGATGAGGAAGACTGGTCGGATGAAGCAGCCAGACATTTACATCATACATCATACCTCCCTACCCAGAACGAAATAAACGAAACGGAAAAGAAATCGGGATCTGCACCTCTTTCAATATGGCTGGGAATTTTCCTCGATGGTATTCCTGAAAGTTTTGTAATTGGCGCCGGATTCCTTATTATTCTTTCCGCAAAAGCCGGACAGGGAGTAGTTGAATTTACGGATGTTATTCCCTACACACTTATCGCAGGCCTTTTCCTTTCAAACTTCCCGGAAGCGATGTCGAGCAGTATCGGGATGAAAAAAATGGGATGGAAATCATACAAGATAATTGGTATGTGGACATCACTCATGCTAATGACAGCCGCTGGCGCAGTAGTTGGGTATTATTACGGTTCAAAAATTCCAAACTATATCGAAATAGGTATTGAGGGAGTTGCTTCCGGAGCAATGCTGACTATGATTGCCCAGACAATGATTCCCGAAGCTGTGCATATAGGGGGAAACCGGGTAACCGGACTGAGTACCCTTGCCGGTTACCTCGCTGCAGTGGCATTTAAAGTTTTTGAATAAGTTTTTTATAATCCTCTCTTACCCTTTTAAGATGTAATTCTGCATGAAAGATTGGTGGATCCTGCCTCTTTTTCTATTATCAGAGTGGATAGTTAAGTAAAAAAAAAGCCATATATTGTCCGAACTTCAGATCCTGAAGAAACACTTAATCTGAAAAATGAGATTTATACCGGTTGTCCTGATCCTGTTAATCGCATTCCCGGGATGTGATGGGAAAAAGAAGGATGATTTTGAAATGATTTATTCGTATCCGACAAAACCCGGATCGGAATGGAATTATTTTTCAGAGTCGGTTTATACCGTTTACGAATCCGAAACCTCCGATAAAATTATTGATACCGATACCATTGCATTCCCCATTAAAGTAAAAATTGAAAAAGACACATTGCTTAACGATACCATGAATGTGCTGCAGTTTGTATCCATTATTGAGAAATACGGATATAAATCCACTCAGTACTATTTTGTTAACTCCGAGGGGCTTAACGCATATGCTACATCTAAATCCACCGGTCACATTTTTGCTAAAAAGAACAGCCGCGGGAATTTTGTGCAAGATATGCTTCCATTTTCTTCTGATGTCAGCATTCATTCTGATTCTCCATCAATTTATATTATAAAACCCAGACCCAGACTGAATCTTAAATTTCCCCTCCGGCTGAATTCAAAATGGACTTACTCCTACCCCAGTGAGCCGTTAAATTTGCAAATCGATAAAGAGGTAGTAGGGTATGAATACATAAAAATAAACGATAAAACTTACTCCTGCTATCTTGTTGCCTGGGATTATCTTGATAATGAATACTTTGGAAACACAAGAATTTACGACTGGATTTCGGAAGAAGGGTTAATTAAACGGGAAATCATTTACGACAGAGTCACCGTAGTATCAGAAGATAACCTTTCCTGGGAGAATTTTCAGCTTACAGAAAACATTTCACTTACAGGAATTAGTTTATTCGGTTTTTAGTTTTAATGTTTTTTCTTATCTTGCCATATACCTATTTTACCTGAAAGAACCTGAATGAAGAAAAAATTTGAAATGGAGTATTCCCTGAACACCTCTCCTTTAGTATTGTTCAGTAGATTAAGCACCCCAAGCGGGCTTTCGGAATGGTTTGCAGACAATGTTGATGTCAATGGCAATACGTTTACTTTTTACTGGGAAGGCTCGCAACAGCAGGCCGAAGTTCTTCAGGTAAAGGAGAATAAATCCATCCGGTTTCACTGGCTCAATGATGAGGATCCAAAATCATATTTCGAATTTCGTCTCGACCACGACGATCTCACAGGAGACGCTTATCTCGCTATAACCGATTTCGCGGAAGAAAACGAAAAGATTGATGCAATCGACCTGTGGGACTCGCAAATAGCCGAACTGAAACATGTACTTGGTCTTTAATTCCAAATCCGGAAAAATACTTTAACTTAGACGCCGTTTCTTAGTAAAAGGATCTCTATGTTTTTCCGGTTAAAAAAACTGCATAAGCTTATTCTGCAATCCTTTCTCGGACCCTTCGTCCTTACTTTCATTATAGTTGTATTCGTTCTCCTGATGCAATTTCTCTGGAAGTATATCGACGATCTTGTCGGAAAAGGTCTGGAAACAACTGTTATAGCCGAGCTGCTAATGTATACCTCTGCCAGCCTGGTTCCTATGGCGCTTCCACTTGCCGTGCTTCTCGCTTCAATTATGACCTTCGGGAATCTTGGTGAACACAACGAACTTCTGGCCTTCAAATCGGCAGGGATTAGTCTGCAGCGAATCATGACACCGGTAATTTTTATGGTGATCCTTATTACCTTCGGCGCATTTCTGTTCAATAATAACATGTTACCATACACAAACCTCAAAATGAGGTCATTGCTTTATGATATCCAGAAACAAAATCCCGAATTACAAATCAAACCGGGATTATTTGACAACACAATCGAAGGGTATAGCATTCGTGTTGAAGGAAAAGATTCACGAACTAGTCTTCTGAAAGGGATCCAGATTTACGATCATTCTGACCATCTCGGGAATATTATTGTTACCGTGGCTGATTCAGGTTATATCCGTATGACAAGTGACGAAAGACACCTGGTATTTACGCTTTACAGTGGCTTTACCTATACCGAAATGCAGAAAAAGGGACGTGATAAAAGAAAAAAAACCTTCCCTGCACGTCGTGATAAATTTCAAATGCAGGAAATGCTTGTAGAACTTGTTGATTTCGGGTTACAACGTACCGACGAAAACCTGTTTAAGTCATCCTATCAGATGATGAACCTCACCCAGCTGAAACATGTTACGGATTCCTTAATCGACGAGATACTCTACAACCAGAAGGATCTTAAATCAACTCTTCGTTCGTCAAGCTATTACAAAAACAAGAGCTTTCTCTACAAGGGAGATGATAAGGACACTGTGATACATGAAAAAAAAGTTGTAAGGTTTAACGCCGACTCGGTTTTCTATTCCCAGAAAAGGGAAGATCAGATCCGAACTATTAATCAGGCTATAGGGGCTGCCCGGAATACAACCAATTACCTGAACAACTCATATATTACCCAGGACAACAAGGTAAGAAGACTCAGGAAATATCAGATCGAAACTCACCGGAAGTACACACTTTCACTGGCCTGCTTGCTGTTTTTCTTCATCGGGGCGCCGCTGGGAGCCATTATCAGAAAAGGCGGACTCGGATTACCTGTTGTAATCTCGGTTTTCTTTTTTATCATTTATTACATCATCTCACTCACCGGCGAAAAGTTCGCGAGGGAAAGTGTTTTATCCCCATTTTACGGTATGTGGATATCCACCTTTATCCTTATCCCCTTAGGGGCTTTCCTGACTTACAAAGCCTCGAAAGACAGCATTATTATGAATACGGAGACCTATGTGCTCTTTTTCAAAAAATTGTTTAAAATAAAACAACCTTCAGTGTAATTTTGCATCATGAAAATTCTGATTCTTAGTTCAAAAGTCCCATTTCCGCCCAAAGACGGCGGATCTATTGCTACTCTGGGTCTGGCCAACGGGCTTGCCGGTAATGGCCACGATATTACTTTGCTTTGCCTGAATACCAATAAGCATTTTGTGCCCGATGGAGATTTGCCCGACCGGCTTACCTCTAACATGAGAATTATTACCGTATTCCATAATACCGATATAAAACTGCATAAGGCACTTTACAATCTGATTTTTTCGGGCGAACCGTTCAATGGGATCCGCTTTATCTCTGCGCATTTTGAAGCCGGACTCAAACGGCTCCTTACCAATGAACAATTCGATATAGTTCAGCTCGAAGGACCTTACATGGGATATTATATTCCTGTTATCAAAAAACTCAGTAATGCACGCATTGCGCTCCGAGCGCATAATGTAGAGTACGAAATCTGGGCCCGGAAATCAGCCAATGATACCAATCCGTTCCGCAGCCGTTACCTTAAAGTATTGGCTAAGCGTATAAAAAACCACGAGACACGCATACTTGCATCTGTTGATTTGTTGGTCCCTATTTCTGAAAGGGATCAGAAACTTCTTCTGAAACTTAATCCCAGCCTGCGTTCTGTTGTAATACCCGCAGGTGTTGATGCAGAGAATTATCCTCTGCCTCTGGACCCGGAATACCCTTCTTTGTTTTTCATAGGTTCGCTCGACTGGATGCCCAATCAGGAAGGACTCGAATGGTTTGTAGACAATGTGTGGCCCGAAGTTCAGAAAGACAAGAAAATTCGTTTTCACGTCGGCGGAAGAAACGCTCCGGCCTGGCTGGAGAAAAAACTTCTTTCGAACGGAATAGATTTCCATGGAGAGATTGATAACGCATACGATTTCATGAATAAATATGCTATCATGGTTTCTCCTGTTTTTTCGGGTAGCGGGATCAGAATAAAGATCCTCGAAGCCATGATGATGGGAAAAGCCGTTATCTCCACAAGATTAGGCTCAGAAGGTATTTCGTATACACATGGAGAGAATATCATGCTGGCTGATGATCCATCTACATTTGCAACATTTATAAAGGAATATTCCGGTAACAGAAAAAAATACGACAAAATTGCCGCAAGCGGCAGGGTCTTCGTAATGGAAAGTTTTAATAACTTAGCATTCAGCAAAACTCTTAGTGAATTCTATAGAAATAACCTGAAATGATTGTGGAAATCCTGTTCTGGCTTTCAGTTGTCTTAATTTTTCATTCCTACCTTTTGTACCCTCAGGTGCTGAAGATACTCTCGCGGAATAAGAAAGAGAACAGCATTTGCCATGATCAGGTCTCCGGCCTGCCATTCGTTTCAATTATCATGTCGGTGCATAATGAGGAAATGGTAATCACCGAAAAAATCAGGAGTATTTACTATACCCTCTATCCCCCCGATAAATTTGAAGTTCTGGTGGGATCGGATAATTCCACGGATGGCACGAACACTATCTGCAAAGTATTTACTGAAAATTATACGAACTTTCGTTTCTTTCCATTTACCGAACGTCAGGGTAAACCATCGGTTGTTAACCAGCTTAAAGATAAAGCAAAAGGTGAAATACTCATTCTTACGGATGCAAAGGTATTTTTCGAAATCACTACCATTACCGAACTGGTAAAGCATTTTAAAAATCCGGAAATCGATATAGTGGGAGGAAATATTAGAAACCAGAATTCCACACCCGAAGGTATTTCTATTCAGGAAAAAGCATTTATGAGCCGGGAGATTATGATGAAATACATGGAAGGTATCATATGGGGCAAAACAATGGGTATTTACGGCGCAATATATGCTATCCGAAAAGAAGCATTTATCGCTGTGCCACCCGGTTATTCTGTAGACGATTTCTTTATTACCATGAACGTTCTGCGTAATAACAGAAAAGCTATTCTGAACCTGAAGGCTAACTCCCTCGAGAACGTACCCGACGAACTTTCTGCAGAATTCCGGAGGAAAGTGAGAATATCAGCGGGAAATTTCCAGAATCTCAGACATTTTGCATCATGCCTCTGGCCTCCCTTTTCTACGCTTGCATTCGTCTTTGCTTCGCATAAGGTAATCCGGTGGATTGGGCCATTCCTTATACTGCTGATTCTGATTCTGAACATTATTCTGGCACTGTCATCGGATTTTTATTCCCTGCTGCTTAGCATACAGATTTTAACAGGCATTTTGCCCCTGATTGATCTTTTATTAAGGAAATTTAAGGTACATAGTGTATTTTTGCGTTTCGTAACACATTTTTATGCAATGAATATTGCATTGCTGGTGGGATTTTTCAAATTTATCACCGGCACTAAAACCAATATCTGGCAACCTACAAGGAGATAACAAAGTGGAAGATATAAAATTAAACAGTATCGAAGAAGCAATAGAAGAGATCAAAAAAGGGAGAATCGTGATTGTTGTCGATGACGAGGACCGCGAAAATGAAGGTGACTTCGTTGCTGCTGCCGAACTGGTCACTGCTGAAACCATTAATTTCATGGCCAAGGAGGGTCGCGGATTAATTTGCGCTGCCATTACCGAGGAGCGATGCGAGGAACTGGAACTCGAAATGATGGTTGGACGAAATACAAGTATCAATTACACGGCTTTTACTGTGTCGGTCGACCTCCAGGGTCACGGCTGCACCACGGGTATTTCTGCCAGTGATCGCGCCCTTACCGTAAAAGCTTTGGTAGACTCAAATACCAAACCCGATGATCTGGCCCGTCCCGGTCATATTTTCCCTCTGAAAGCCAAACGAAACGGAGTTCTGAGAAGATCAGGCCACACAGAAGCCGCAGTGGATCTCACACTTCTTGCAGGCCTAAACCCGGGTGGTGTTCTCGTGGAAATTATGAACGATGACGGATCAATGGCCCGGCTTCCGCAACTCATGGAAATATCCAGAAAATACAATCTCAAAATTGTAACTATAAAGGATCTTATTGCCTATCGCCTTAAATTTCAGAGCATCATCATAAAAGGTACTGAGGTCGATTTACCTACCGATTTCGGTCACTTCAGACTTATTCCTTTTATCCAGAAATCCAATGGACTGGAACACGTGGCACTTATTAAAGGCAACTGGGATAAGGATGAACCTGTTGTTGTAAGGGTGCATTCCTCATGTGTTACCGGAGATATTTTCGGCTCCAGCAGATGCGATTGCGGTTCGCAGTTACACAAGGCAATGAAAATGATCGACGAACTCGGAAAAGGGGTTATCATTTACCTCAATCAGGAAGGTCGCGGAATCGGACTATTCAATAAAATCAAAGCATATAAACTGCAGGAAAACGGTATCGACACTGTTGATGCGAACCTCCAGCTCGGATTTAATGAAGACGAAAGAGATTATGGAGTGGGCGCCAGCATGATGCACGCAATAGGTTTGGGAAAAATAAGGCTAATCAGCAACAATCCCATTAAACGTGCAGGAATTCAGGGTTATGGCATCGACATCGTTGAAAACATTCCTTTAATTATCGAACCCAACGAACACAATAAGTTTTATCTGGAAACAAAGCGGGATAAAATGGGTCATTTTTTGAATATTGCGCGGTATGATACCGGGAGTAAGAAGTGAAGCAGTGATACAAAAAACAAGGAATGCTGAATCGAAAAAACAGGATCGTGTACATGGGTACTCCGGAGTTTTCCGTAGCTCCCCTGAAAGCATTGATC
>CAYOLQ010000108.1:0-1401 GCA_964404825.1 uncultured Chitinophaga sp. | reverse complement strand
CCGGATGCCGAGTTGGATACGTCCTGCGTTGAGACGTTCCGTCCGGTCTTTGTGTTGCCGGACGACGCCGATCCCGCCGGCCTGATCGATGACGGATTTAACATTGTTGCAGCAATAACAGCTCCCGACAAACCTGCCGGAAGAGGTAAGAAAATGCAGTCTTCTGCAGTTAAGGTATTCGCCGAAACGCACGGCATTAAAGTACTCCAGCCTGAAAAGTTAAAAGATCCCGTATTTATCAGCGAACTTCGATCCCTGCAGCCTGATTTGCAGGTTGTGGTGGCATTCAGAATGCTTCCGGAAATTGTCTGGAGTCTCCCCTCCCTTGGCACCTTCAACCTGCATGCCTCACTCCTTCCGCAATACAGAGGCGCGGCACCCATCAATCATGTTATTATTAACGGGGAAAAAGAAACCGGTGTAAGCACTTTTTTCATCGACGATAAAATCGATACCGGTAAAATTCTGTTTCAGGAAAAAGTTGAAATCCCGGAAACCTATACTGCCGGCGATTTACACGATAAGCTCATGCAAACCGGCGCTTCCCTGGTGGTAAAAACTGCACGGGCAATCGTTTCAGGGGATTGGAAAGATATCCCGCAGGATTCACTGATAGGCGAAGGCGAGATTCTCCATCCCGCCCCGAAAATTTTCAAAGAAGACTGCAGAATCAACTGGAATGCAGATGGTAAGAGCATTCAGAATTTTATACGGGGATTAAGTCCGGAACCCACTGCCTTTACTCTTCTGACAGGAAGTGACAGGGAACCGGAGATGATTAAAATATTCAATGGGGTATTTGTTGCCGCCTCCCACAGCCTTCCCCACGGAAGCATTCACCTGCCAGATAAAAAATCGCTGTATGTGACGGTAAAGAACGGATACCTCTCCATCCTTTCACTGCAGAGAGCAGGTAAAAACCGTGTGGACGCACCGGGATTTCTGAACGGGTTTAAGGATATCGGGAATTACTGGTTTGTTTGATTTTTCTGTATATATTTTTCTAATACTTCACTTTGTGAAATTTATATTTTCTTAGAGCACCTTGTGGTAAATAGAATTTAGTTCAATGGTAATGACCGTTTGAATGTGCTTCTATGCGTATCCAATCAATGAAAACCGCCACTCATCTCCGGAATCTGCGCTCTCAACCTCTTTTACTTTATCTGCCTGTGTGGAATACTTATTTTTGTGGTATATGATCCTAATCTGGTATCAATTCCGAAAAATGAAAAAATATATTTCATATTTAGCCCGTAAGAAAACCTTGGTCGGTTATTTCTTGATTTTATTTTTTCTGGTATTTGGATTCAGTATATCAAAGGCACAGGATATAAATCAGATAGATTCTTTAAAAAAGAAAAGCTTTAAAAGAACCAGCCTTACTTTTGGGGGCAACGG
>CAYOLQ010000107.1:5962-11865 GCA_964404825.1 uncultured Chitinophaga sp. | reverse complement strand
TAGGGGTACTGCCAAATTATTTTATATTTATTTTATTTGCACCCCCCTTTTTTTTATAGTTGATATTCATTTTATTATTATTTTTTATTGACACCCCCCAACAATATATGTAGCATTTTCTAACAGAATAATATTTTTATAGTGCCGTTGCCATGAATTATGGCATTCATCGCCCCTACCCCTCCCCCCAGGGTTTGGGTGGGGTCAAACACATATGAACCGCCAAAGACATGCAGGTGAATAGTAAAAAACTTGAATATTTATTGGAACCTGATTTACCGGATCATCCGGGCCTTAATGAAAACATTTTCAATTAAGTCCGATCCAAAGTAATATGGAATGGATTCTATTCCGGGAACAAGAGTGGTAATTATGAAGGAAGCCGATTTACCGGGACTTATACTTCCCTCGGAAGTTCCTACTCCCATTGCATATGCAGAATTGATAGTCATGGCATTTAATGCTTCCCCGGGCAACATTCGAAGTTTGATACAGGCCAGAGAAAATATGAAATTCATATTTCCTGAAGGTGAAGATCCCGGATTAAAATCGGATGCAAGAGCAACAGGCAGACCCGCATCGATCATTTTTCTTGCAGGAGCATAGCCGATCCCCAGAAAAAATGAAGTACCCGGCAGAAGTGTGGGCATTGTTGTGCTTTTTGCCAAAGCGTTTATTTCTTCATCTCCGACATATTCGAGATGGTCAACCGAAAGTGCATTATGTTCGGTACCTGCCTGCACTCCGCCTGAAAACCCAAGTTCATTGGCATGAATCCGGGGCTGCAGTCCATAACGAATTCCTGCTTTGAGGATGGTACCTGTTTCTTCGGGAGTAAAGAAACCGATATCACAGAAAACATCAATAAAATCCGCCAGATTCTCGTCTGCCACGGCAGGTATCATTTCATTGACAATCTTATCAACATATCCGGATTTCCTGTCTTTAAATTCATCCGGCACAGCATGGGCCCCGAGAAACGTAGCCTTAACAGTGAGCGGAAACTCCAGTTTGATTCTGCGAATAACGCGGAGCATTTTCAGCTCATCAAGGGTATTAAGTCCGTATCCGCTTTTAATCTCCACCGAACCGGTTCCCAACCTCATTATTTCATTTACTCTTTTGGCAGATTGCTCAAATAGTTCGTCTTCGGAAGTATTATGAAGGGTTTTTGCAGAGTTAAGAATTCCACCACCTCTTTTGGCAATCTCTTCATAATCCAATCCGTTTATCTTGTCGATAAACTCCTTCTCCCTGCTTCCGGCGAATACCAGGTGTGTATGGGGATCGCACCATGCGGGCATAACAATGCGACCTGTTGCGTTATAAACCGTATCAGATTTAAGGTATTCAGAGGGCATATCCTTCATCTGACCAAAATCCACAATTTTATCATCAACACAAAATACCCAGGCATTTTTGAGGGAGATAATTGACTCCATATCCTTTCCCTTCAGCAATTCGGGAGGCGTTTTTGTTGCCTGTAAAAGGGTTTCAATATTGTGAATCAGTAACTTCATTTAAAAATTATTCAAAATATCTGAGTGTATATGCCATTACAACACCAAGGTAATTCCCTATTGCATAACCTATTATCCCAATGATAATACCAGAAAGAACTACCATTTTATTCTTTAATGCGGCTGCAACGACCGGAACAAATGGTGGCGACATAGAAAGTGCGACTGAAGTTATCAGGAAATTATCGACATCGATTTTAAATATCCAGGAAAATATACTATGTAAGAGCAAGGAACCGACGACTGCCAGAAGAATATAATAAAAAATAGAAAATAGAAATTCAGTGTTTTCCCAATTGAACATCTTGCTGAGATCGGCTGTGGATGCAACAATCAAACTAAACACCAGGATGAAATACATTCCAAGCTGGAAAGTTTTTTTTATTCTGTTGATGGATGGAAATGTGGAAGCAACAATTCCTAGTGTGGTAATAGCAAGAATGGCAACCACTGTCTGATTATTTTTTGGGAAAAGCATACTAAGTCCACCTCCCACAGCAAAAAATAGTACTGTAAGTCCGAAAGCTTTTAAAAGTGGAAGAAATGTCTCTTTAGAAAACATTCCTTCATAAGATTCGAATTCACTTACCATTTCTGCCGTATGGTTCTGGAATTCTATTCCTTCGGGGGATTTAAAAGGTCGCATAAAGAGCAGGAAAAAACGTTGTGCAAAAGTCAATAGAAAGAGTAAAACTACGGCACCAACTATTAAATCTACAGTATTTGTAAGAATGTAGGTTTCATTACTCACATCGAGCATAGTGGAAATGGCAGCCAGATTGGGAGTTCCACCGGTATAAACGCCGATAAGCATTCCCGATATTTTCCAGCATTCGGGAATTGAAGAACGAAAAATGAAATACCCGAGAACAACCATTATTGTAACAGAAAGCACTCCCAGCAGAAGAGAAATAAAGGTCTGTCTCGCCATCCTGATCCATTTGCGGATATCTTCAGAAAATAACAAAAGCGGTATCGCAAGAGGAATGGTAACCGAAGTGAGAATATCATTCATGCCTTCCAGTCCGGATGGAAGAATTCCAATATTTCCCATCAGTAATCCCACAATATAACAGATTACAATAGAACCGATTTTGCGGATAAACGAGTAGGTATTGCCCAGATAAATTACCAAAACCGGGAAGAGCAGGTAAAATGCCACCACAAGAATTTTTGCTACCATTGCGGGATTTTTTATTTTTTAAGGAACTAAATTAACTAACAAATCCGGCAAAATCCAAACACTTTGCTCCCTGTTAAAAACTTATTCCTGTAAAAAACTGTATTTCAGCCTTATAAAGCGAGTTCTGGCGAGAGGATCCGTACAGCCTGTTTCCACGGATCTCAAAAAACAATGAATTGCCCGATTCAAGTCTGTATTCCAGTCCTCCACCTACAGAAAGACCTACCATATTATTGGAAATTACATCCTTAGTTATTGTGGTATCAGAAGTTGATGTATATGTAATAACCAGTTTACTTTCGTTTCCAATGTGCCGGGTATAATAAATTCCGGAATTGACAAATGGTTTCAATTTCTGCGACGGATAGGTATACCGTAATAAAAGAGGGACATTTAGAGAAGATGATTTAGCTGTAAATTGGAGTGTTCTGCCTGATGCTAACTTGGTATAATCAAAGTTATGTTGTGAATAATATAATTCAGTATGAAATGAAAAACTTCCATTTCTAAGTGGATTATCAATAAACATTCCGAGGGCTATGCCACCTTTATATTCATATTCGATGAGATTAAGGGGGATGTATTGAATATCCTGAGGGCCTAAAAGCTTGTCGTATACCTTATGAAAAGACTCAAAAAACAGCTTAGTGCCACCATAACCTGCTAACATTCCTATCTTAAAAAATGGAAAGGGCTTACTGCCGCAATTGTTGTATCTGGAAACAAACTTTGAAACAGAGTTTTTATAATAGCTAATACGCCGGGCAGCCAGATCTGCATCAGGACAATCAGATGTCAGTCCGGTAATTTTATCCCTGAATGAATAATTTAGTTCATCTGCCTTTGCTTTAGGCAATTCTGTTAAAACCAAACTGTCCTTTTCTACAAAGAAAGTACTTAAACCGTCAGACTTAAGGCTATATAAAGTAAGATTTCCACGGATAAGCCTTTCAAGAAACACTCTCTCCTTCTTACCTGAAACATTGATGTCCGAGGCAACATATACCCTTCCGTCAGCAAATCCATACTGATTAATTTCATAGGGGGATAACCGTATTATATTACCGGCTTTCAGAAGCTGACAAACTTTGCTGTTGAGTATATCTCCGCCATCAACCAGAGTAATACCTACTTTTTTTGTACTATCGTTTGCGTACCAGTCTTTTTGAGCAGAAAGCCCCGGAATTGTAATAAACAAAAAAGAGAAAAGGATGAGAAGGTTTTTCATTTACATTTAAATTTAAATACCGCGGAATCAGAACCTGTATCCCAGGAGGAAATATGACCTGAGTGATTTTGAATCCAGTGTAATTGTATATAAGGGTCCGGTGCCAAATTCCATGCGTGTTTCAAATGAAAAGCGATTATACCGGCAACCCAATCCGAATAAAGTGCAGGTCTCAAAGAATATTTCATCCGAACTTGCTTTACCCTCAGTCGTGACCAGCGGGGCAAAGTAAGTAATATCCTGTTTCAGATAATTGGTTTTGCTAAGCTGAAAAGTGGCCAATGTAAATCCGAGGTTCCCATATAAAAATGCGTTACCCACAGGGTATTTATAGCGCAGCATGGAATTATATTTAACAGTTGAAAATCCCAGTTCAGTATAAGAATCTGTAATATGTTGCGGGCTCACATATTCATAATATGAATCACTGAATTTATATGAATAGTAGAGTAATTCATTATTGATTGAAATCCTACGGTTGGTTCTGACAAATACCAAATCCATGTAAACACCCCCCGAAAAATTAAAAGAAGGTTTAAAATCCCCATAGACAATATATTTAGGGGAGGTACCTTCGAATTCGATTGCGGATACAGAAACCCCTCCCAGAATCCCAAATTCAGGAAGAATATTGCTGGCTTTTTTTGCAGCGTAAGAATCACTGTTACTGGTAAAATTGTTGAATGAATAATCTGTATTTATACAAGAATAATAATCCAGAAACAGTTTTTCAAAACTTTTCCGGGTATATTTAAGTTTATTTAGTTTTGTTAGAATTTCGGGACAATCATCCAGATAAACAGCTAGTTGTCCTTTGAATTTATTATTTTCGGATACAATAAAACCACCCTCAAACTCTTTCAGATACTTTTTATATACAAGCCATTCGTATTTATTTTCATGTCTGAAATAGAACAGTTCTTTTCCCGAAACACTTTTATAATAATAAAGGCTTTTGCTTCCCGATATCATGGTCTGCAGAAATGTGGTATCGGTTTGCATCATAAGTTCTGATCCTACTTCCAAAACCGAAGCGATGCTGATTTCTGTCTGAATAATTGCCCCGGTATAAATCTCCCCTAACACTCCGAATTCACGTATTTCAAGCGGGAAGTAGTTAATACTTATTTCGTTCAAGTCATATTTAAAACTTACATTACCGGGATTGCTTTTCCAATACCTGTAGTCCACAAAACCCTTTGCAGTATCTCCATTCAGGTGGATAATATAGCCAGACATAAAGTTTTCCTGTGCGACAGCAAATCCAATTAAAAAGAAATTTAAGCCTGCAATCAAAGAAACCCGTTGAATAATTTTCATAGCATTTTCAAAAGTTCTATTGTTTCTTTTTCAGCATTACCTTAAGGTTATCATATTTTGCAATTGCGTTTACAAAATCGAAGAACTTCTTATATTCATCGGGATTATGCTGACCCTGATTTATTAAGCATCTCCGGGTAAAAGTAATTTCATTGTCTTTAAGGGAAACAGTATTTGAATATTCTCCGAATACCGAATTTATTGAATTTCCGGAGGGTATTGCATCTACAGTATAATTATCAGGAATTTGGAAAACAATCGTGTCGTAATCTACGGATGGTCTGTCAATAAAAATGTCTGAACTACGTGGTTTAAGCATCTTTGGAACCGGTTTCTGACTATTGATTTTGTTAAGGGGTAACATAAGATATGGCCCTGTAAACGATCCGTAATTTCTTGAAATAACAGTTTGAGTGATATCAGCCCTGGGTACTTTCCCATTCCTGTTTTCAGTAACCGTGAATTCTGATATCTGGGCAGAAGGCAGCTCAGAATTTCTGTATAACCAGTCTTTCTGATCCGGATACTCTGAATACAAAAATCCGGACAAATCGTCGTATTGTAATCCTTTGTACGATGTATTTATATCACAATTTGCTGTTCCGGTGGAATCAATTGAAATATATGCATTACATATCCTTTCGTTTTCAGC
>CAYOLQ010000107.1:0-5862 GCA_964404825.1 uncultured Chitinophaga sp. | reverse complement strand
GCTTTGCATTCACCGTAACCTGTTTCGAAAACCGTCTTCGCATCGTAAGGCTGAAATCCGCCGATTCCCAAAAAAACTGCAACATATCTGGTATTATCCTGCAGGTATTTATAAAGAGTTTTAATTTGATCAAGTGTATCGCTTACACCTTCCAGTAGTTTTGTAACTTTTAGTGTATCAGCTTCAGATAGTTCATCTCTACCTATATATAAGGAGTTTATCCATGCACCATATTCCTCCCAGGTATCTGCCTTTCCGGCGTATTTTTCGTAAATTAATTCCGAAGGCATTAAATAAACCGATTGGGTACGAATGAGAAGGCTTACATCAAAAGGTTCATCTTCAATAGCTTTCAGATTATTTAATTCCCATACTTCAACATTAAGTTTTTCCTTTTCATCAAAGGTGAGATTTGATTTCACATTATTCTCCTTCCTTCTCAGAGTAATGGTATTCGGGTATTTAACGGTAAGGTTTGCCTGCTCAATGGAAATATTGTAATCATTAACAGGGAGCCACAGACCGTAACTCAATAGATTATCTAAGTATTTGGTATATTCATATTCAATGGTATAGGGATAAAATGCACAATCCGGGCCATAATACTTATGCCGGTAGTCGGAATATAAAGTAGCATTGATATATGCCGGACCATCATAAACCTCTGAAAGTTTAACTTTTCCCATGGACTTTCCTGAACCGTCGTAAAGAATGATATGCTTAATAATTACCATATCATTTGTTGTATAAGAAATGTTCAGATACGCCTGATCTTCTCCCTCTTTATCCAGCACTGTTATAACTTTTCTGATTTTTTCAGCCCCGCTGTTCACGGATTTAAGAGTCAGCTCTCTTGAAAACTCACGGATAACGCAATGTGCATTTGCTTTTAAGCTATCAGGAATCAGGGATACTGAATACAACTGAGAGGAGCAATCCAGTCCCCAGGCGAGCAAAAACAGGATAACCAGGCAGTTTCGATACTTCATACAATTATTTTTTGCTGAATTATGAATGTATTAACACCATTTTCGAACCTAAAACTTATTAAGGTGTCAGGCAACCTTCTTCAGAATTATCTGTGCAGTATGAGCTTTCACAATTTGATCATACAATTCCTTTAAAGGCTGGTATTCTTCCGGAAGGAACAAAATCTTATTGATATTCCTTCTGTGAACAACTTTGATTTTATTGCCAGTTACCTGAATAGCGAAAATAAATACAATAGAATTATCAGCCAGTTTTATACTCGTGTTTTCAGGTACTGATTCAACCTCATATCCCTCAGGTATAGTATAATCGAAAATATACATTTCCGAAATCAGGTAATTGTAGTCTATCGGGTAATTCCTTTCTTCAAGTGTGTAGCGGTTTTTTGTCATCGCTTCGAAAAGCATTGGAGTGAATAGTATTTTATCTCCCACTATATCTGCCCGATCAGTAATCTCAACAAAAAAACTATCAATCAGAGGTTTATATATGTTGTTTCTTTCGGAGAAGGAATATCGATTTATAGCAAGACCGTGCAGGTTCTCCTGAACTTTCCTGATAAATTCATCTTGATTCTTTTCTTCATTCAGTGCTTCGCGGTATTCAATTCCGGCATAGCCATCGTAATAGCCGAGAATTCTGCCGGTAAATGTACCTTCGGGACTAATCTGCAATTCATAAGTTTTAGCTTCTTTATATCTTTCTGAGGCCACAAGTTCTGCCCAGTCGCCATTCAACCTGTTTACCACTCTTCCTGTGCCATTCAGGTCATTTGGAGGAAGAACCCCAAACGGACAAAGCTTATTCGTAGCATCGAGCATATAGGTCTTCTCACCTGCGACAAGCTTAACAAGAACGGAATTGAATTTTGTAATTGTCGGATAAAATGTCTTTGCAAATCCGTTGCTCCGGGTGCTAAACATAACCGGATCGGCATTTAAACCAGCAGTTTTCAGCATAAGCGCTAAAAGCAGGTTTATCTCTGCTGAACTTCCTACTCTTTCGTTAAATGGTTTTTTAAGTCCGGTTGATGCCCAAAGACTATTACGCTTGTTCCATTCCATACGATTTTGAACATAGTGAAAAATGCTTTTAGCATTTTTCAATTCATCGGTTTCACTTCCGCATATTGCAATTACTGTGTCCTTAATAAACCCGTCTGTTTTCATCAATAATCCAAAGTCCTCATCCTCAATCATTTCTTTGTTTACAGATTCCCATGATTGCACAAAATCCTTTCGCATTTCACCGGGATATTGAACACTTCCTAGTTCGAATTCAATTGACTGAATATAATTTTCCTGACAGTCAATGTTTGGTTCGGCCTTAAATGCCGGCACGTTTACAACTGCCAGAACGTTTTCTGTTGTCGTAACGACTAAATTAACAGGTACAGTATAGGTCTGACTTCCCGGATCCCTTTTTGATAAATCGAAACTCAGATAACCTTTAATTGTGGGCCGGTATGAGAAGTATTCCGGAATAACGAATTTATACTGACTTAGCAGGGACGGATATTGATACTGGAAATTCCATCCCCTGAAATTATACAGAAAATCGGATACAATAGTATATGACACTTCAATTACGGAACCTTCTTTTACTTCGGGTAAGGCAAATTTTTTAACGGAGTAGTTTTTACCTTTCTCGATGAATATAGTGCCGCGATCGAGTTTGGTCTGAACAACTTTTCCATCCACCAGATTATATGTTGCAGCATTCAGGTTTGAAATCAATTCCTCACGTGCGCCACTTTCAAAAAGTTTGAAACTGACATTGGAAAGGTCGAGTGCCGACTTCTTAAAAATCTTGATTCTGTAATGTCTGGTATATCTGTACTGAAACTGACCTTCGTTATTCAAATCGAAATAGGAATCCCCATCGTCAAAAAGGATCAGGGCTGCTGCTGAGGTATCCTTTTCATAGCTTGTCATTTTAAGAGCTTCCGCATCAATTTTACCAAATTTGGGTACATTGTATTGCGCATATGCACCTGGAAGCAGGCAAGCAAAAAGGAAAACCAGGAAATGTTTCATAGGTAAAGAAAGTTATTTTATTAGTATTTAAATTAAAAAGGAATATATGCTCCAATAGCATACGTGAGCATTACATCCGGTTGGTTCATTGTTGATGGCCATGCCGGACCCTGCTCAAGGGCAAAACCAAAGCCAAGCTGAGCAGTAAACCATTTTTTTCCCCTGTACACAAAGGAAGGTCCTAAAACCGACTGTGTATAAGACATGCCCAATCCCTGATGCCAATATTGAAGAGATACAAACGAACTAGGGATCTTTTGCTTGAAATGAAGATTCATTCCGGCACCGAAACCAAAAAAACCTGCACCGAATTGGATTCCAAAGTTTTTGTAAATTAATGCTTCAATATCAAATCCCACCAGAGACCCCCCTCCCTGTAGAATACCAATTGTTATACTGCGCTTTAAACCGAATTGATGTGGGATGGAATCCTGCGAAAAAGCAGGTAATGAAATCAGAATAAATAAAACTATGCAAATTGTGTTTCTCATTAGAAGAATAAAATTTCTTGTTTAACTTCCTCTTTTTAAAATTAAACATAAAATATTATGATCAAAATATTAAGCATTTATTATGTCAGGGGATTAAGGGACAGAGAGGATAGTTCATAATCATCAAAATACTATCCTTAAAGCGTTCCGAACGATTTTTAATGGAAAACAGCTTCCTTTATTTTAAATAATTCTAAATAATATTTGCCCTTAAAAGCAATTGGCCTATCTTTGCGCAACTTTAAACTAAAATATCAGCAGTATGGCGTATAATCTTCTTAAAGGGAAAAAAGGTATCATATTCGGAGCTCTCAACGATCAGTCAATTGCCTGGAAAGTTGCTGAAAAGGCTCACGAGGAAGGTGCGCAGTTCACATTATCCAATACTCCGGTAGCACTCCGGCTTGGCAGTCTTGAGGAACTCGCGAAAAAAACCGGTTCTGAAATTATTCATGCTGATGCGACAAGTGTTGCCGATATTGAAAAAGTTTTTTCCAGAACAATGGAAATCTATGGAGGTAAGATTGATTTTGTTTTGCACTCAATAGGAATGTCTCCCAATGTAAGAAAAGGAATTCCCTATGACGATATAGATTATCCCAATTTTCTGAAAACCCTTGATATTTCAGCACTTTCGTTCCATAAAATGCTGCAGGTAGCGCGCAAGATGGATGCCATTAATGAGTGGGGATCGGTAGTAGCATTGAGTTATGTGGCTGCACAGCGAACCTTATTCGGATATAACGATATGGCCGATGCCAAATCGCTGCTGGAATCGATAGCACGCAGTTTCGGTTATATTTACGGCAGGGATAAAAAAATCCGTATCAACACTATATCACAGTCGCCTACCCGAACCACAGCAGGAAGCGGAGTATCAGGTATCGATACACTTATCGACTTCACTGAACGTATGTCGCCACTTGGCAATGCAACCGCTGAAGATTGTGCTGATTACTGCATAACCATGTTCTCCGACCTTACAAGAAAAGTAACAATGCAAAATCTGTTTCACGATGGTGGGTTTTCAAGTATGGGGATGTCGTATAAAGCAATCACGCAGTACAACAAAAGTTTTGAGGAATGTGATTAGTTTTTTAAGGTGTTGGGGTGAGTAAACTTCAGGCAAGCAATTCCCTTGCATTTGCAAGGGCAGCTTCCGTTGTCTGTTCTCCGCTGAGCATTCGGGCAATTTCAACCAGCCGGCTGTCTTTATCCAGACTCCTTATTCCGGTTACCGTTCCCGACGCCCTGTCTTCCTTATAAACAAGCAAATGCTGATCTCCTTTGGCTGCTACCTGTGGGAGATGTGTTATGGCAAATACCTGCCTGCCTGCCGACATTTCTTTCATAATTTTCCCCACACGGTAAGCTATTTCCCCCGAAACTCCGGTATCGATCTCATCAAAAATAATCGTAGGTAGTCCGAGAGAACCGGAAATAATAGATTTAATGCTAAGCATGAGCCTTGAAAGTTCACCACCTGAAGCAATTTTCGCGATATCCTGTAATTCGGTCTTACGGTTAGCCGTAAACAGAAACTTCACCGAATCAGTTCCATATAAACCGGGATCGGGCAATACCTGATTTTGTATTTTAAACTGTGCGTTTGGTATTCCTAGCTGAATGAGCATTTCAACAATTGTTTTCTCCATTGCCGGTATTGCCTTATTCCGGTGCAAAGAAAGCTTTTCACAAAGGTCTCTTATTATTATTTCGCGGGATTTCAGTTCTTTTTCCAGATCACCAATCCTGAATTCCGCAGAACTCAGTGCAAGGATGCGGTTATCCATTTCATTCCTCAGCTCAATTAATTCTTCAACCGTATTTACACGGTGCTTTTGCATCAGCGAATACAACAAATTAAGCCGTTCCTGCACCTTCTCAAGGGCAGCAGGGTCAACTTCAGTTTTGTCGGCAATCCTTTCCAGTTCTGAACAAAGGTCTTTAAGCTCAATTGCACTGCTGTTAATTCTTTGACGTAATAAGGCAGCATCGGGATAAAATTTTTCCAGCCGCGCCAGAACGCTTTCCGATTCCCGTAGCATACCAAGAACGTTGGTTTCCTCGCCTGATACACTCTGGTAAACAGAATAAAGTCCGGTTTTAATTTCTTCTGCATGGCTAAGTGTTTCCAGGAGTTGCTCAAGTTCGGCAGCTTCACCTGTCTTCAAATGAGCCTGATCCAATTCAGAAAACTGGAATGTGATGAAATCAAGTTCTGCCTTCGATTTTCCCGATTCCGATTTCAGAATATCAAGTTCTTTTATCAATGCTGTATAGCTCCGGTATTGAGACTGATACGATTCAAGACAAACAGCCCGCAATTCATGGAATAAACGTTG
>CAYOLQ010000106.1:2070-11935 GCA_964404825.1 uncultured Chitinophaga sp. | reverse complement strand
TTAAAAAACAAGCTTATCCCTGTTTTTTAATCCGGAGGGATCGATTTTAAAAACTCCCTGTACACTTTCAATCTTTTTGAGCCGGTTTTGAAATCCATTTGAGAAGGCTTCGGTAAACTCCCCCTGAACGATAATCAGGTAATCAATATTCTTTAGTTCTTCCAGAAGAACGCCCTGATCCGATTTATTGGCTATTAAGTAATACATGTAAAATGTATCTTCATCATCATAGGAATACAATGCAAATTCAATCGTCTGGTCTGCCTTTTTTGAAGGGATGTGTAAGTTGTTTCCTCGTTCAAAATTCAGGCTGAATTCCTGATTAATTTTCCATGCCAGCCGGTAATCGTTTTCGTGGGATGAAAGTCCGTACAGAAGAAAATCAAACGATTCCTTATATTCCAGTTTATGTCTTCTAAGTGCCAATTTTGTTGGGTTATGAATGCGAAGGTAATAGAAATGAGCCAGATAAAAAAGTTAAAGCCTGGTGTGTTGTTCGAGACCCATTTTTGCTGCTTTTTGTTCAGAATCCTTCTTTGAATTTCCGATCCCGCGACCCACAATTTCGTTTGCAAGCTTTACATTGGTTATAAACAGGGGCAAATGGGTATTTGCTTTAAATTCCTCCCTGCTCTCAAAAACAATTTCCTGTTTATGTTTCTGAGCCCATTCTATAAGCTGACTTTTATAATCGGTATCGGTTTTTAGCAATCGTTCGAGATTAACGTACCGTTTAATAATCTGGCTTATAAACTGACTTGTTTTGGTATATCCCTTATCGATATAGATTGCGCCAACAAGTGCTTCAAATGCGTTACCATAAAGATGTTTGGAGACATTAACCGGATTGGTCTGGGAAACCATCAGCTTATCAAGACCCAGACGTAAAGCCAGTAGATTCAGGTGCTTTCTTTTTACCATTTTCGACCTCATTTTGGTAAGAAAGCCCTCATCCTGGTTGGGATAGTTGCGAAAAAGATAATCGGCAACAATGGCATCCAGGATCGCGTCACCCAGATATTCGAGTCGCTCGTTATTTACTGTATTCCCGTCAGGCAGCACAATAGAAGCTGATTTGTGAATAAATGCCATCTCATAAAGTTTCATGTGAGTGGGCATGAATCCAAGAATTTTAACCAGTGATCTGGCAAGCTTTCTGTTGCGGTAAAAGGGGATTACGAGGTAAGGTCTGATGGAAGTTAGCACCAGTTTAGCTTAACTTTTTAAAAATAGTTGATGTGTTATGTCCGCCAAAACCAAAGGTATTGCTCATTGAGTAATTCACAATCCTCTTCTGTGCCTTGTTTGGAGTGAGATTGAGTTTTGAATCTATTTCGGGATCAAGATTCATCAGGTTAATCGTAGGAGGAACAATATCGTTTTTGGTTGCCAGTATTGCAGCGATTGCTTCAACTGCACCTGCAGCGCCAAGAAGATGTCCGGTCATGGATTTGGTAGCGCTGATATTAAGTTTGTATGCGTGTTCACCAAAAATCGACCTGATAGCTATTGTTTCGGAGATATCACCAAGCGGTGTTGAGGTTCCGTGAACATTAATATAATCAACATCTTCGGCTTTGATTCCTGCGTCGTCAAGAGCCCGCTGCATTACCAGACGTGCGCCAAGACCTTCAGGGTGCGGTGCAGTCAGATGATAAGCATCCGCTGATAATCCGCCTCCGGCAAGTTCGGCATAAATTTTTGCTCCTCTTGCTTTGGCATGTTCGTACTCTTCAAGTATGAGAGCACCGGCGCCTTCTCCCATGACAAAACCGTCGCGTGAAACGTCGAATGGACGTGAGGCAGTCAGATAGTTCTCGTTATTGGATGAAATAGCCTGCATGCTGTTAAATCCGCCCATGCCGGCTTCATTAATAGCAGCTTCAGAGCCTCCGGCAACAAACATAATTGCTTTGCCGAGTCGGATCAGATTCAGTGCATCAATAAGCGCATTGTTTGATGAAGCACATGCCGAAACAGTTCCGTAATTCGGACCACGAAAACCGTATTTCATTGATATGTGCCCGGCTGCGATATCGGAGATCATTTTTGGAATGAAAAAGGGGCTGAAGCGCGGAGAACCATCTCCGTTGGCATAGCTTCTCATTTCTTCCATAAATGTTTCAATACCACCTATTCCGGAAGCCCAGATAACGCCGACATTATCAGTATCAGTTTTGGATAGATCTATTCCGGAATCAACGATAGCCTGATCCGCAGCCACAATTGCATACTGTGCATAAGGATCAAGTTTACGCATTTCTTTTCTGTCGAAAAAGAGTGAGGGATCAAAATTTTTGATCTCACAGGCAAACTTTGTTTTAAACTTTTCGGTATTAAAGCGGGTAATAGGTGCCGCGCCACTTACGCCGGCAATCAGGTTATTCCAATAATCCTCTACGTTATTGCCGAGAGGTGTTATTGCTCCTAAACCTGTTACTACTACACGCTTTAATTCCATACCAAAAAGTTATTTACAAAAAATTATTTTGCGTTTGCCTGAATGTATTTAATTGCTTCGCCAACTGTGCCAATATTCTCAGCCTGATCGTCGGGTATTCCGATATTAAATTCTTTCTCAAACTCCATGATCAATTCAACAGTGTCAAGAGAATCTGCACCCAAATCATTTGTGAAGCTTGCTTCCGGGGTAACTTCGTTCTCATCAACACCTAATTTGTCAACGATGATAGCTTTAACTCTTGATGCAATATCAGACATAGCTGTAAAATTTAATTAATATTATGATTATTTTTGAAGTTGCAAAGAAATGCAATAATCATTTAAAAACAAACAAAAGTCTCATTAAATTGACGGAAATGTTTACTTTTTTAGTGAAAAGTCTGAAAAAAAATAGCAATTATTCAACAGATTGGTCGAAAAAAAAATTGTTTTTGATAATTTATAACTAAATGAATAAGAAACGAATAGCCATTTTTGCCTCAGGTTCAGGGTCCAATGCTGAAGGCATCAGTCGATTTTTCAGCCATCATCCCACCATTGAGGTTAAAGTTATTTTAACCAATAAGCCGGACGCCAGGGTAATTGAAAGAGCCAGGAATCTCGGGATCCCGTGTCATATCTTTAACAGGGATGATTTTTATCAGACCAATAAGGTGTTGGATGAGTTAAAAGCATATGGTGTTGATTTTATTGTTCTGGCCGGTTTTTTATGGTTGATACCATCGAATCTCCTTATTAATTTTCCTAAACGAATCGTAAATATCCATCCGGCTCTCCTTCCAAAATATGGTGGGAAAGGGATGTACGGATCCCGCGTGCATCAGGCTGTAATTGATAATATGGAGAAAGAGACCGGAATTACAATTCATTTCGTAAACGAGGAGTATGATGCGGGAGATATTATTTTTCAGGCTAAATGCCCCGTTGGAACTGGCGATACAGCAGATACACTTGCTGCAAAAGTGCATGAGCTGGAGTACAGATATTTTCCGGAGGTTATTGAGTCGGTTGTTATTTAAATACTGCCTTGTTTAACCCGGGGGATCGGGCTAACGTGGGTACCAGCCTCAGAGCCCGGGAATAAATCTGTGATTTTAAAAAGCGCTTACCTTAGTCATTGTAGTATTTTTAGCAGATGCAAACCGCTCAAGATTCCCTTCTTTGACCGGCTCAACGGGAGGAGCCTCTACTTTCAGTGGATCCACAGGACTTCCATTTTTGTAAAATCTGAAATCCAGATGCGGACCTGTTGACAGGCCCGTACTGCCCACATAACCAATTACATCTCCCTGCTTAACATAGCTTCCCTTTTTTATACCGGATGCATACTTGCTCAGGTGAAGATAGGCAGTTGAATATACCGAATTGTGTTTGATTTTTACCATGTTTCCGGCACCACCCGTATAACCGGTTTCAATAATCACCCCGTCACCGATAGAAAAAACAGGTGTCCCAACCGGAGCCGCGTAATCCACTCCATGGTGCGGTCTTCTTATTTTTAAAACCGGATGCAATCTGGAATTCGAAAAACGACTGCTGATTCTGTTAAATCTAAGAGGAGCCTTTAAAAATGCTTTCCGCAGACTTTGACCCTTCTCATCAAAGAAACTAAACATACTGTCCTGCTCAAAAGGAATCGCCCAGAATTCATGTCCCATATGTCTGAACCAGGCTCCGTGAATAGTACCAATCCCAACAGAAACCGAATCAACATAATATTCATCATAAATAACCCTCATGCTGTCCTCCGGCTGCAATCCAAAGAAATCAATTGTCCAGGCATAAATTTCTGATAATTCATTTGCCATCATCGGATTAGCGCCTTTATCGACAAAGCAGTTCCAGAGCGATGTTTGAATACTTCCTGCAAAAGTGTTTTGCACCGTATCGATCTGTTTAACGCCCTGCCATACTTTAACAGAATCTTCCAGATTGATTACCAGATAGTTTACAGCATCACGTTCATAAATAAAATACCTGAGTTCCGGAATACTGTCTATACTGCTGAACGTGACATATTTATTTCCTGCTTTGAATTTTCGTACATCAAATACGGGGTTAGTCTTTTCCATCATCATATTAATCCGGGAACCTGAAACGCCCATTTTACCTAATAAAACAGCGAGCATTTCATTGTTGCGGACAACTCCTCCCCCGATATTAAATGAATCGGCCGGAAGTCCATATAAATAATGTACAGGCGGTAAAACTTCAGCCTCAACGGGGGGAATTTCACTTAAGGAAGTGTCATTATGGCGGTCAGAGTAATACCAGACAAGCCACACACTCGCAATTACAATTAAACTGAGAATAATCGGTTCCAGGTGTTTCTTTTTCATTCGGGAGGCTTATACCACAAGGTTAATGATTTTTCCATTTACAATAATGATCTTCCGGAGTGGTTTGCCTTCCATCCATTTATTGACAATCTCATTTGAAAGTACCTGTTTTTCAATTTCAGTATTATCCATGCTCAGTGGCAAAAGAATTTTCAGACGCATTTTCCCGTTTATGGAAACAGGGTATTCGTATTCATTTTCCACGAGATAATTTTCATTTGCAGCCGGCAGGGAGGTGTCGAAAACACTACCGTTATTCCCAAGGACCTGCCAGAGTTCTTCAGCGATATGGGGAGCAAAAGGGGCAAGCAGTATAACCAAAGGTTCAAGAACGGTCCGGCTGGTGCATTTCAACTCGTTCAGACTGTTCAGGCAAATCATAAATTCCGAGACCGAAGTATTAAAGGAAAACTTCTCGATATCTGAACTGATTTTTTTAAGGGTTCTGTGAAGAACTTTTAATTCTTCGGGCGAAGCTTCTTTTTCGGCTATTTTCAAAGATCCATCTTCGTTGACGAACATTTTCCAGAATTTCCTGAGGAACTTGGAAACACCGTCAATTCCGTTGGTATCCCAGGGCTTGGACTGTTCGAGCGGTCCCAGGAACATCTCATACATGCGCAGTGTGTCGGCTCCGTATGATTCGATAATATCATCGGGATTTACAACATTATACATCGATTTGGACATTTTTTCAACTGCCCAGCCACAGATATATTTGCCATCTTCGAGAATGAATTCAGCCGATTTGTAATCAGGATTCCATTTTGTAAATGCATCCAGATCAAGAATATCATTATGAACGATATTTACATCAACATGAAGCTCGGTAACATCGTACTTATCCCGTAAATTCAGTGAAACAAATTTATTGCTGTTTTTGATCCTGTAAACAAAATTGGATCGGCCCTGTATCATTCCCTGATTTACAAGTTTCTTGAAAGCCTCATCTTTGCAGACTTTCCCCAGATCGAACAGAAATTTGTTCCAGAAGCGGCTATAGATGAGATGTCCGGTAGCATGCTCAATTCCCCCGATATACAAATCAACATCCTGCCAGTATTCATTGGCTTCGCGTGAAACGAGTTCGTTATTATTACGGGGATCCATGTAACGGAGGTAATACGCCGAAGAACCTGCAAAACCGGGCATTGTGCTGAGTTCAAATTTATAACCGTCCTTGTTTTCCCAGGCTGCGGCTCTTCCCAGCGGGGGATCTCCGTCTTCGGTTGGTTTGAAAGCATCAATTTCAGGAAGTTCCAGGGGCAGATCCTCTACACCCAGCGTATAGGGCAGGCCGTTTTTATAATAAACAGGAAATGGCTCTCCCCAGTAACGTTGACGACTGAAAATTGCATCGCGCAGGCGGTAATTAATTTTTCTGTGTCCGATACCTTTTTTTTCTATTTCCGAAAGCATTTTACTGATGGCTTCCGGAACCCTCAGACCATTTATAAGTTCTGAGTTTATTACAATTCCGTCTTTTGCCTCAAAGGCAGCCTTTAAAATATCTCCCCCGGAAATAACCTCACGGATAGGAAGCTCAAAATGCTTTGCAAAGGCATAATCGCGTTCATCGTGAGCCGGAACAGCCATGATTGCGCCGGTTCCATATCCCGCGAGAACATATTCAGAAATCCAGACAGGCAACTTTTCACCTGTGAAGGGGTGAATGGCAAAGGATCCGGTAAAAACGCCGGTGATTTTCTTTGCTTCAGTCATTCTTTCGCGTTCGGAGCGTTTTTTTGTGTAGGCGATATATTCTTCTACTTCTTTCTTTTTCGGGGGAGTGGTGAGACTGCGGGCCAGTTCACTTTCGGGAGCAATAACCATAAACGTTACTCCGTATAGTGTATCGGGGCGGGTTGTAAAAATTTCCATTTTCTGATCGGAATTCTCCAAGTCAAAAAACAATTCAGCACCTTCGGATCGGCCGATCCAGTTTCGCTGTATTTCCTTAAGAGACTCTGACCACTCTATTTTATCGAGACCGTTCAGAAGTCTTTCTGCATATGCCGTCACCCGCAGAAGCCATTGTTGCATTTTCTTTTGCTCAACGGGATGACCACCGCGCACAGAAACCCCTTCCTTAACTTCATCGTTGGCAAGTACAGTTCCCAGTTCCGGGCACCAGTTTACCAGCGTTTCTGCACGATAGGCAAGACGATAATTAAGAAGGATTTCCTGTTTTTTGTTTTCTTCATAACTATTCCATTCAGCAGAAGTAAAGCTAAGTATCTGTGTGCATGCAACATTCAAAGAATCTGTGCCCTGTATTTCGAAATGTTTTTCCAGAATTGTAATTGGCTCGGCCTTATCGGTTTTTAAATTGTAGTAATGGTGAAACATTTCCACGAAAGCCCACTGTGTCCATTTGTAATATTCAGGATCGGAGGTTCTCAATTCCCTCTCCCAGTCGTATGAAAATCCGATTTTGTCCATCTGCTCCCTGTAACGGCGGATGTTCTGATCGGTTGTAACGGCAGGGTGCTGACCGGTCTGAATTGCATATTGCTCGGCAGGAAGTCCGAATGCATCATATCCCATAGGATGAAGAACATTGAAACCCTTTAAGCGCTTATACCGGGTGTAAATATCCGAAGCAATATAGCCCAATGGGTGTCCAACATGCAAACCCGCGCCGGATGGATAAGGAAACATATCAAGTACGTAAAATTTAGGTCTCGAGGGATCTATGCTTACACGATAGGTATTATTTTCCTTCCAGAATTTCTGCCATTTTTGTTCTATTTCTTTGAAATTGTAATCCATTTTCAAGCTTGTTTTTTGATACAATAGTTTCGTTACCGAAGCACTACAAAGCGTTTATTCTTCATGCAATATTTTATAAATGCGGTAGTAATCCGATTTATAGACCATCTCAAGCAAAGGTGCGTCAAGATTGGTTTCGCTCACGATGAAGTCAATTTTTTTATACATCCCGCTGCTGAAAAGATATTCTGTATCTGCCTTCACTTTATCCTGTTCGAGTCCGCGGATGTACCAGTCGTAAATGCTCTGTGTCTGTGAAGGTATACAGCGGAAAAAATAATAAACATCTCTTTCTGCTTTTCTGGGGATCGAAATGTTGTACAAAGTTTCCTCTCCGAGAAGCATAAACATATCGCCTTTCTCAGAGATTTCATTGAGTTTGCCAGACATTTCATCAACTGCAATCCAGCCGGGTTCATTGCTGCGGTATTTTTCAATTCTATCTGCCACTTTAAACGACAAAATTACCATGCAGAGGGTAAGTGCCAGTGCCATCTGGGACAGATAAAAGGTCCTTCTGCGAATCAGGGGGTATTTTTCTTTCATCGACTTGTAAATCTTTGGCATCCAGATATGTCTAAGCATAATAAGAGTGGCCATCTGAAAGAAGAACATTGCCAGAGTGCTGCCTCTCCAGGGATAAAACTTGGCGATAAAACCGTTTTTGTCGAAAAGAGCTACGATTAGGAAAAGAAGATTCTGTGCGAGAATTATTGTCAGGAATGTATTTACCCATTTATAGCGGGAGGGGATTTGCCGGCGGTAAAGAGTTAGAGATAATACAAAAGCGATAATTGCCATTAATACTTTTCCTGCATGATAATGATAAAAATAATGCCAGTCTTTTAGAATACCGATATGGTGTGGGTTTCTTACATAAGCATACAGGTAACCAATGTTTACTCCGTTTATAATATTCTCATTTCCTGACATCAGACCGAGGTAGATGTACAATACAAACGGGAAAAGCAATAATGCAGCGTAGAACCAATAAAGGATAAACTTTTTCCGGAAACCCATTATAATAAGGAGGTAAATAAACACGTAAAGTGTGTACCATCCCCCAACCAGCATATGCCAGTAAATGGAAATTGCAGCGAAGAGTATAGCGGGAAGATACTTTTCTTTAAATAAAAACCAGACACTCCAGAATACGAATACATAGGCGATTGTTTTGGTTTCAAATCCCCCGAAAACCCACTCGCCGGCATAAAAATTCTGTTGGGGAATAAAGAAGACAACAAGCCAGAAAACCAATATAATATTGCTTATTTTCAGATGCTTAGCTATGGCCGCAATCGGGAAGGCGAGAAGGATATAGCCCAGGAGGCGTCCAAAAAATGCCATATTCTCAAAACTTACAAATTTCATAATCCATCCGAAAATGGCCTGGAATAAAATGCGTGTTCCTGCAAAGTCGGTAAATAGTGTTGAACCCTGAATCCACTGAGGATCCATGTATGCCTTTGAGAATCCGAAATAGATTTCTTCGTTAAAATAGGGATGAAAACCGATATAGAAAATGCTCAGTACCACCACGATAAGGGCGACAGGACTGAGATTATTAAAATGATAGATTATTCCGGGAATAAACTTTTTCATTAGAACTTGCAGGCTGTATTTTTGAAGGGTGTAAAGGTATTATTTTTTTTGGTTTTATTGATGCTTATTAAGCGCCTTAGCGCTTAACCTTTCTCACCTTAGCGCTTAATATTTCCTGTTGTATGTAATGTATTTACAACTCATTCGTCTTGATATTGAACCCAATTTTTTATTTAAATTAAACATCATGAAAAAAATCTTTTTAGTATTAGTCGTTCTGGCAGCTGTGCTTAATGTATACAGCCAGAAATCAATTGATGCATTATTTGAAAAATATGCAGGAAAAGACGGATTTACAACGGTAACAATAAACGGAAGTTTGTTAAAATTTGCAGGTTGCCAGCATGAAAATGACAAGGGCTCATTGCCACCAAGTGTAACGGAGATAAGGATTTTGGCACAGGAGGGTGAAAATCCTTCGGTTGGAAATTTCTATGATCTTGTAATAAAGGATATTGATTTGAAATTATATGAAGAGGTCATGAGGGTTAAGGAATCAGATCAGGATATGAGGATGCTGGTGCGTACTGAGGGAGATAGATTTAAAGAATTTCTGCTTATTGCCGGAGGAGATGACAATGCACTGATTCAGATAATAGGAAACATGAGTTTTGAAGATGTGGAGAAGATAAAGGCAGATGCAGAAGATGGCGATGGCGTTAGCTTTTAATACGGATGAGATATCAGGT
>CAYOLQ010000106.1:0-1970 GCA_964404825.1 uncultured Chitinophaga sp. | reverse complement strand
GCAGATGCAGAAGATGGCGATGGCGTTAGCTTTTAATACGGATGAGATATCAGGTTGAAGGGAATCGGGCGTTTTATTTCACGCATGAAAACTTTCAGCCTTCTCATTTAAAACTTTTGTTAATTGAAGAATTCTGTTTCTATCTTTACTGAACTGAAAATGTTGCTCCCGTCAATATGACCAGAACCGATTTTGATACGCTTGTACGTGCATTGAGCCGTAAAATGTATGGCTTTGCTTTCCGTATTTTGCGGAAACAGGAAGATGCGGAGGATGCGGTACAGGAAGTATTTATCAGGCTCTGGAAAATGGGTGATACACTGAATGAATACCTTAGTGTTGAAGCACTTGCAACCACAATGGTAAAGAACTATTGTATCGATCAGATCAGAAAAAGGAAGAGAAGCAAAGAGGAGAAATTTCAGGGTCAGGATTATAGCAATTTGTCGGCGCCTTCGCCACTGGATCAGATTGAAATGCGTGAATCGGAAACAATAATACGCGGAATAATTGAAAAGCTTCCTGAGCGAACCGGTTATATTGTAAAACTGAGAGAGGTTGATGGATTGTCGTATGAAGAAATAGCCGGGAAAACAGGAATGAATGTGAATGCCTTAAGGGTTGCGGTATCAAGGGCGCGGATTTCAATAAGAGACGAATACAACAAATACCACTATGAACGAAAAGAAATTGAAACACCTTCTCGGAAAGTACTATGATGGTGATAGTACCAAAGATGAGGAAAGGATTTTAAAAGAGTATTTTACCGGGGGAGAGGTTATGGCCAGCTTTGAGGCTGAAAAGGAGATTTTTGGCTATTATCAATCCTCACTGGAAATTCCTGAACCATCTGAAGGATTTGAGTCGCGCATTTTAAGACGTATCGACAATGAAAGTAGTAATGATAAGATCGTGAAAATCAGAAAGCAACTCTATCCTTTTCTTGCTGTTGCAGCAAGTATCATGGTTATTGCAGGGGCGTATTTCTTTTTCAGGGGATCAGAGGATTTGAATGACACCTATTCGGATCCGCAGATTGCATATCAGGAAACACGAAAGATACTTTTTGATGTTTCATCGAAAATGAACAAGGCTGCGAACAAACTGGAGCCGGTTGGAAAAATAAGTGAAATGCGCACTAAAAGTTTTTCAGCGATTAACCGATCCACCGAAATTATAGAACGAAATCTGGAGAGTCTTAAAGGGCTGGAACCAGATAGAATAGAAAATAATTAACAGGAAAGAAATTAATAACTAAGCACTATGAAAAAGCTTATTTTTTCTCTCACATTTATGTGTGTTTTGTTAACAGTTAACGCACAGATCAATGCAATTGATGAAATGTTCGAGAAATATTCGGAAAAGGATGGGTTCACGCTTGTAACCATATCCGGTAAAATGTTTAACATGTTCGGAGGTCAGAATGCCGCCAGCAGTGCAGAAGGTGCGGTAATCAGCAAGCTCAGTTCCATAAGGATACTGTCGGTTGATGACTCAGTATTGAACAGCCAGATTAATTTTTATGGAGAAATCAGTAAAAAGCTTGATTTTTCGGGCTTCGAGGAACTGATGGTAGTGAAGGAAGGTCAGAATATGACAAAATTCCTGATACGGCAAAAAGGGGATGTTATTTCTGAATTACTTGTAATAACGGGAGGTCCGGGGGGGAATTCTCTGATTTCAATCCGCGGAGATTTGGATATGAAGAGTCTTTCGGCGATTTCGAAAGAGATTGGGATTCAGGATTTGGAGGGGATTGAAAAGGGGAAAGAATGAGGGATGAGTTTGAGCTTTGAGAGAAGTTTCACGCAAAGCTCCAAAGTTTTTTTTGAAACACGGCAAAAGATTTTATTCATTTTTCTTTGCGCCTTCCACTGGCCGCCAAAGGCTTGCCGACGGCGAAGCGCTGAAGCTTTAGCGCAAGCGTTGCGTCTCTGCGCGAAACTTTTTTTTATTTCACGCAATCCCGA
>CAYOLQ010000105.1:0-12242 GCA_964404825.1 uncultured Chitinophaga sp. | reverse complement strand
GCGACCTTAGAAATTATTTCTATATTTCTGTTTAGCCTAAAGACTTGTTTTAAGCCTGCCTACTTATGAAAATTATGTAATTCTTATATGATATTCTGTAATAATATCCATCCTTTAGCTTCCGACCTTTGCGCCAATAATAACTAAAAAACAGCGCATGAAAAAATTACTTTTTATTAGTCTTTGCCTCGCATTTACATCTTTAATGTATGCTCAAACAATAGATAAAAAATGGAATGTAGGCTTGCATGGAGGTATCAATCAATACAGCGGAGACCTTGGAAACGGATTCTATAAAACCGATATGCCTTTCTTTGCCAATGGAGGGTTTTCAATAACACGGTATCTTGCGGGACATTTCGATCTTAACCTTTTTGCCACTAAAGGAGCTATTGGTTATAACCCTTCTCCTGGAGTATTCCGGGTAGGAATATCAACTGCCACCCTGAATGCCCGGTTTAATATAATTGGTCCCCAATACGGTGTACGACCCTATGTATTTCTTGGAGGAGGAATTGCATTGTTCGACAAAGACCTCGAATTCACTGAAAAGAAATTAGACTATATAGCTCCTTCATTTGGAGGAGGTATCAATTTCAGGCTCGGAAAATCAGTTATGCTTAACCTGAATGAAGCTTTCCTTTATTCAAATACCGATAAGCGGGATGGTGTTGTAGGTAATGAGAATGATATGTATCTGATGCATACAGTAGGTTTAACTTTCAATTTCGGATCGAAAAACGATGCTGATAAAGATGGAGTATCGGATTATAAGGATAAGTGTAATGACACACCTGCTGGTGTTGCAGTAGATAATACAGGCTGCCCGTTAGATGCAGATGGTGATGGAGTGGCTGATTATCAGGATGAGTGCCCAGCTGTTTCAGGTCCAAAAGAATTATTTGGTTGCCCCGATACAGATGGAGACGGAATAGTTGACAAAAACGATGATTGTCCGGATGTAAAAGGATTGCCCGCATTTAGCGGTTGTCCCGATACTGATAATGATGGAGTCACCGATAAAAACGACCGTTGCCCCAATGACGCGGGATCTATAGAACTTAAAGGATGCCCTGATGCAGACAAAGACGGGGTTGCCGATTTGGATGATAAATGTCCTAATACAAAAGCAGGTTATAAGGTAGATGTATCTGGTTGTACAATGGATAATGACAATGACGGACTTGTTAATGAAGAGGATGATTGTCCGGATAAAGCCGGTGTTTTAGCGCTAAAAGGATGTCCTGACACTGATGGTGATGGCGTTTCCGATAAATATGACCGTTGTCCTGCTTTGAAAGGAACAATTGAAAATAAAGGATGTCCTGAAATGACAGTTGAAGAGGTTAAAAAGATTACCAACATTGCCAGCAGGATCTTCTTTGAAACAAACAGTGATGTTCTTAAAGTAGCTTCCCTTTCACAGTTAGATGAACTGGCAGTAATTCTTAAGAAATATGAAGAAGCTAACCTGTTGATTGAAGGACATGCTGATAGCCAGGGAGAAGATGATTTTAATCTTACACTGAGCCAAAAACGTACCGAATCGGTTAAAGCGTATCTGATGGGTAAAGGAATAATGGAATCCAGACTTACCGCTATTGGCTTTGGTGAAACAAAACCTATTGCCGATAATTCTACAGCTGCTGGTCGTGCAAAAAACAGAAGAGTAGCCCTGAAAACTTCCTATTAGTTTCTGACCTGATAAGGTTTATCTAAGTAAAAATGGACTGTGCTTGCATAGTCCATTTTTAATTTTACATTTCTTTGCGTATTCAAATTTATCACCTGATACAAAACCTGCTTCATTGAAAAGAAGGCAATTTGCAGCAAAACAGGTTGATTCCCTGAATATACAGATGCATACAATTCTCATAGAAAAAATTGAAAATCTTTGTGCTGTTCAGAAAAAAATTAACTTTGTGAATATGAGTAAGTAAGACAGATAATTAATCAGAATAAGCAAACCTATGAATATGCTCAAAGTGAATAAAAATCTTTTTTTAGTCATTTCAATCTTGCTATTTTCCTGCGCTCAAAATACGAATCGAAGTTCTGACTCAACCCAAAATCAAATACCATATTTAAAAAAACAAGGCTACACAACTCAGTTAATAGTTGATAACAGTCCTTTCATAATTCTTGGAGGTGAACTAGGTAATTCTTCCTTCACAAGTATTGAATATATGCAGGCAGTATGGCCAAAACTGAAAAAGATGAATCTAAATACTGTTTTAGCTCCTGTTTATTGGGAATTAATTGAACCTTCGGAAGGTAAGTTTGACTTTAAACTAATTGACAGCCTTACTCAGGAAGCAAAAAATCAGAATTTAAAAATAGTATTTTTATGGTTTGCTTCCTGGAAAAACAGTATGTCCAGTCATGTCCCTTCATGGGTAAAGCTTGATGAAGAAAGATTTCCAAGGATTAAAGATAAAGACGGTTTTAGTCATGAAATATTAACTCCGTTTAGTGAAAATAATCTGCAGGCAGATTTAAAAGCATTTAAAGCATTAACGACTCATATAAAAAAGATAAATGAAAAGGATCAGACTGTCATACTTTTACAAGTTGAAAATGAAATAGGAATGTTACCAACAGCAAGAGATTATCATCCCCTTGCAAATAAAAAGTTCCTGGAAAATGTTCCATCTGAATTAATCGATTACCTGAATAAAAATCTGGAAAAGCTGGTACCTGAGTTCCGACAAATATGGAGCAAAAATGGCTTTAAAACTTCAGGGACATGGGAAGAAATATTTGGAACAGGTACACATACTGATGAAATCTTTATGGCCTGGTATTTTTCAAAATATGCAAATGCAATTATCGAAGAAGGAAAAAAGATCTACCCTTTGCCAATGTTTGTAAACGCTGCTTTAAACCGCCCTGATACTGAACCGGGAAAAGGTTATCCAAGCGCGGGTCCTCTTCCGCATCTCATGGATATATGGAAAGCCGGCGGTAAATCAATTGATTTTCTTGCCCCGGATATTTATTTTGGCGAAATTGAGCATTGGTGCGATTTATATACCCGACAAGAAAACCCTCTGTTCATTCCTGAGCATCGGTTCGATAGCACTGCAGCAGCAAAAGCTGCATTCGTAATAGGGCATTATGAGGGAATTGGTTTTTCACCTTTCTCAATTGAATCAACCGATGCTCCCGATAATAACAGCTTAAGCAAAATTTATGGCTTGTTAAATCAACTTATCCCAGTAATATCTGCTCAACACGGACAAAACAAAATAGATGGGGTTTTACTCGACAAAAGCAAACCTCAGACAACTCTTCAGTTCGGAGAATATGAATTTATTGTAAAACACAGTTACACTTTAGGCTGGGAAGAAAAAGCCAAAAATGAAGTATGGGAACCTGCGGCAGCTATAATTGTCCAAACTAATAAAGATGAATTTTATATCGCGGGGAATGGAATTGTAATAACATTTACAAACACCAGATACCCAAATCTGATTGCTGGTATTCTCAGAAACGAGGAAGGCAGGTTTGAAAATAATGAATGGAAGATAATCAGACATTTGAATGGAGATCAGACCCATCAGGGAAGGCATATCCGGATTTTTTATGAAGATTATTCAATTCAAAAACTGGAGTTGTATAACTATAAAAAAAATAGTCTTTCCTTTTGATTAAATCAGGTCTTCAATGGAAGTAATCTTCTGCCCTTTTTATCAATTTGGATGATACTTTTCCGAATTACCCGCTGTTTTGTATCTTTATCCGAATATTCTTCTAATTCAGTTTAAATGTCAATTTCCAATCGTGAAAGGATCCTGAAAGTATTGCATCATGAACTTCCTGACTGTGTACCTGTGTGCCCGGATATTTCAAATATGGTGCCTGCAAGAATGACCGGTAAACCATTTTGGGATATATATTTATACCAGGATCCCCCGTTATGGAAAGCTTACATTGACGCTGTAAAATTCTTTAATATCGACGGTGGTTTTGAATTGTATGAGTTCGGGGACTTATTCAATGATGAAGATTTTCATACTGAAAAGAGAATTGTTCTGCAAAATAAAGATCGGATAGTCACTCAGGATTATTGCGAAAGTACTGACAGCTGGAGCAAATTTGTCGTTGTGCATACAAAAGATAATCCACCGGCAACTGATATTCTTCCCGAAATAATCGGATTAAACCCTGTACCAAAACATTGGGAGCCGCTGACAAATGTAAAGAAATGGCCAAAGGGAATGGAGTTATGGAAAATGATTAAGAGGGAAATGGGCGAATATGGTATCGTAGGAATGCCAAGTGGAGTAGAAACACTAATTCTCAAAAGGCCGGAAAATATTTATGAATATTATGAAAATCCGGAAAAATATTTTAATATCCGCGATAAAATGATTACTAAAATGGAAAACAGATTGAAAATAATTTCAAAACTGGAGGAAAAGCCTGATTTCCTGTTTTGTGGAGCTTCCGGATCCCTTGTTTTTCAATCTCCGGATATTTTCAGGGAACTTATCCTCCCTGCCCTCAAAAGAGTAACAGAACTGGCTGCTGAAATAGGAATCCCCACCCATGTGCATTCCTGCGGTCCGGAAACAGAACTTGTTAAGATAGCAGCTGAAGAAACCAAACTAACAATTATTGATCCCTTGGAAATACATCCAATGGGCGATTGCAATCTGGCAGATCTTAAGAAACAATATGGGAATAGGATTATTCTTAAAGGAAATTTACATACAACCAATATTATGCTTAATGGCTCAAGGGAGGAAGTGATACTGGCCAGTAAAAAGGCTATTGATGAAGCAGGAAACAACGGCGGTTTTATTCTGTCTACTGGTGATCAGTGCGGACGGGATACTCCGGATGAAAACATTTTTGCAATGGTTGAAACTGCCAGAAGCTATGGAAAGTACTAAAAAAGTATAACTAGCTATGTACTTCATAAATTAAACCCAAACTAATAAATCATGAGCACAAAACTTTTCCTGACTTTTGCATTAACTCTTTTCATAAATTTAGTGGTAATTAATACAATATCATTCGCTCAGGATAATGATTCCGGAAGTTCGAAGAAAAGTACAACTAAAAAAGAAATCGAAAAAAATATCGCTTTTGCAAAAACCGATAGTCTGATAAATAGCCGCCAATTTGTTTTTCAGGCTGAATTTAATCAGGGATCAGACATGATATTTGTCGTTGTCGATTCATCCTATGGAGAAGTGCAGGCAGGAAACCGGAATAATCTCGAAGGCCGGATTACCGATTATAAAGTCACAAAAAACGAAAAGAGTAAATCCTTTTCCATTACCATTAAGATGAGAGGTCAGATGTATACTGCTGATGTCTTTCTCTTTATCGGAACCTATGGAAACGGACGAGCAACAGTGAAAAGTGAATTTCCCGGATATTTTGCATTCGACGGAAATCTTTTTGATTTTGAAAACTGTACAATTTATGAAGGCAAATCACATTTCGTTCATTAATTGCATATATAGTGTGTTCTTCTATCGAGTTGTTTTATCTGGTTTATGGTTTCCGCATTAGAAGATAGTTTATGTTTTATTGTCAGATTCCGGAAACAGATAAACCTGATATAGTGATAATGAACGATAAAGGATAGTAAACCCCAAATCCATATTTTTTTGATACATAAATCATTTAAGAATTATTTTTATTATATTGCAACCTTTCTGGCATGTAGTTTGTTATTTAGTTTTCAAATTGTATGATATTTTTATGCCCGACTATTTAAGCCGGGATCAGAAAATTCAATTGATATTAAATTTTTTTAAAATGAAAAAGTTTGCTTATATTCTTGTTTTGGTTTTTGCTTTAGGAATCCTTCTTACTTCCTGCAACAAAAAAGCCAATTGTCCTGCTTACCGCGGACAGGTTGATCAGGAGCAGGTTGAGAATCCTCAGGCTTAATTTACTTCTTCCGGGTAATTCCGGTTTTATTTTTCAATATTGCAGAATATAATTCTGGTTTCAGATTCAGGGTTATATTCTGCAATATTTTTATTTTATTTTGTTTATCCTGAACTGTTTGCTATTACCTTTGTTCTTATTTGATACGTTCAATTACGGACATTACTAAATGCCAAAAAATCTCAAAATATTCAGTGTTTTCATGCTTGCCTTCATTTCTGCCAATAGTTATTCCCAGGGAGAAATAGACGAACAGGCTAAGATCATGCTAAAAAATGAAAAAACCGGAGTCGTTTTCCTGACATCAAACGGTATGGGAGCCGGTTATCGTTTTGGAAAGAGAATTAATGCCCGTAACCAGACTATTTATGATATTGAGCTCATGAATGTTAAGCATCCGAAAGAAATCCGCTTAACCAGCAATTACAATTACTATACAACCAGAAGTTTTGTTTTTGGAAAGCAGAATAACTTCTTTGAGCTTAAAGGAAACATAGGTAAACAATATGAAATGTACAGGAAGAATGACAAAGGTGGAATTTCTGTACGCTATTTTTATTCTGCCGGTCCGACAATTGGAATTCTTAAACCAATTTATTACGACATCCGTTATTACGCTCCTCCTACCTATCCCCCTCAACCAAACTACGAAACCCTGAAAACGGAAAAGTTTAATATTTCTATTCATCAATCCAATATCAGGGGAAGATCTTCATTTTTCAAAGGATTTGATGAGCTTACAATTGTTCCGGGAGCAACTGCAAAAGCAGGGTTCAGCTTTGAATACAGTCGTGAAGATGCTGTTATTCACGCAATTGAAGTTGGATTGGGATTGGATGTATTCCCAAAATCAATACCCATAATGGCCACCCAGACTAATAATTTCTATTTTATAAATATGACCGTTGGTTACCGTTTTGGAAAGGTAATTGATGTAAGCGATGCAGCTTTGTCAAAAGGTTGGAAAGAAAAAAGAAAAGAGCAAAAGTTAAGCAGAAGTATCGCAAAAGATCAGAAAAAAACAGAAGGTCTAAAGGATTTCTGAGACTTTTTGGTGAAGTTATCTCAAATTCTCTTTGCATTTCCTATCTTTGTATTATCAGAATCCTCTGGTCCCATTCCTTAGCATTTAAAGGATTTAGTATTTAATTACGGAAACTCAATTCCTTTTGAGTTATTGTTTTTTTATATTAAATTTGCGTCCGGAAATAAGAATTCTCTAAAAAGAACCACATTTTCATAACTCATTAATTATTAATATTATGGCAAAAATTAAAGTAGGTATTAACGGTTTTGGAAGAATTGGAAGACTCGCTTTCAGAGCCGCAATGAAAAGAAGTGATATCGAGATTGTTGGAATCAACGACCTTATCGACGTCAACTATATGGCTTACATGCTGGAATACGATACAATGCATGGAAAATTCGATGGAAAAATCGAAGTCAAAGATGGCAAACTCGTTGTTGATGGCCATACCATCCGTGTTACTGCTGAACCAAAGACCGAAAATCTTAAATGGAATGAAGTTGGTGCAGAATATGTTATTGAATCAACCGGATTGTTCCTGACTAAAGAAACTGCTGCTGGTCATATTGCTGCAGGAGCAAAAAGAGTAGTTATGTCGGCTCCCTCAAAAGACGATACTCCAATGTTCGTTATGGGAGTAAACCACAAAACGTACAAAGCCGATATGCAATATGTATCAAATGCATCATGCACTACAAACTGTCTTGCTCCGGTTGCAAAAGTATTGCATGATAATTTTGGAATAGCAGAAGGACTTATGACTACTGTACACTCAACTACTTCAACTCAGAAAACTGTTGACAGTCCTTCAAAGAAAGACTGGAGAGGTGGCCGTGCTGCTGCTGGCAATATTATTCCTTCTTCCACAGGTGCAGCAAAAGCTGTAGGTAAAGTTATTCCAGAACTAAACGGAAAACTTACCGGTATGGCATTCCGTGTTCCTACACTTAATGTTTCAGTTGTTGACTTAACAGTGAAACTTGTTAAACCAGCTTCTTATGATACAATTAAAAAGGTAATGAAAGCTGCTTCAGAAGGTGAACTGAAGGGAATTCTTGGTTACACTGAAGATGATGTTGTTTCAAGCGATTTCATGACCGATCCCCGCACATCAATTTTTGATGCTGGTGCTGGAATATCTCTTAATGATAATTTCGTTAAAGTCGTTTCCTGGTATGACAATGAATGGGGATACTCAAACAAACTCCTTGATCTGATTGCACACATGAATACTGTTAAATAAGGATTCGGTAATAAAAAAAAGAGGCTGCAAGTTGCAGCCTCTTTTTTTGTTCTTTTTAGTAAAAATCAACCATCTTAAATGGGATTTTTATGGTATTTTTATAATGCTGTCCCAATTCCAGAATAGATTCATCATCTTCTTCATAAAACCAGTTTACAATACAGTCTGACCCCAAATCGTAATGCTTCTTGGCAATCCTTAGCAACTCCAGCATATATTTTGATGATCCGCTGTTGATATATTCAAGCTTAATATCAAAACGAGTGACTTTCTGAGGATTTTTATAATAATCCTCCATCTTTTGCATGATTACGTCATAATACTCTCCAGGATCTTCAGGGATAGAACGACCTTCGATCCTAAGAATTCCTTCTGCAGGAATCAATTCAATTTCAGGAGTATTAAAAGTTCTTTTTACAAAAAAATCATCCATATAATTTACTTTAAAGCATATGTCTAGTCATTACTCATAACGCAGTGCCTCAATTGGGTCCTGCCTTGCAGCTTTTACAGCCGGAAAATACCCGGATATGATCCCCACAATAAAACACAAGAAAACTCCCAACCCAATCCACTCCCAGGGTATAACAAAAGCTGTTTTCAATAACAAAGAAACAACATTTCCGATTAAAATCCCAAGAATTATTCCAAAAGCACCACCAAGCTGTCCAATAACAATAGCTTCAAATAGAAATTGCTGCTTTATTGTCTTCGATTTTGCTCCCATTGCTTTTCTGATACCTATTTCACGGGTACGTTCGGTAACCGATACCAACATAATGTTCATCAGCCCGATAACCGCACCAAAAAGAGTAATAATACCAATTACAATTGCAGCAAACCTTATATTACTCAAGCTCGACAGCAATATCTCAACCAGAGTATCGCTCTTATTGATATTAAAATCACTTTCATCTTTAGGGTCAAGGTTTCTGACAACTCTGAACACTCCCTCGGCCTCCCCTATAGCTGCATCCATTAAAAGGGAAGAATTTGGTTTGATATTTATGGAATAATTCATATTAGGCCTCGAAAAATACTGACGCATATTTGTGTAAGGTATTATACACATATTGTCAGTATTCATACCCATACTTGATCCTTTCGTTTTCATCGTACCAATTACTTTGTACCTTCCTCCTCCTATTGCTACAATTTTATCCAGAGGGTCAATTTTATTGGGAAAAAGTTTTCCGACAATCTCACTTCCGATAACCACATAATTCCTGTTATTCAAAACATCATCTGCAGAGAAATTTCTTCCTTTATCAATTTCTAGTCCGGCAGTATTAACGTACCCATCATCCGCTCCAACAACCGGAACATTAGGATTTGTTTTGCTCGATTCAAACTTTACAGTCGCCATACCTGTAGCCCATGCCCAGATTGAAACATCTGCCGGAAAAACAAATCTTTCCTTGAACATCTCGGCCTGTTTGTAGTTGATAAAAGTATAGTTCTTCTTTCTTCTCTTTTGGTTGCCAATCTGAATATTCATACCTCTGCTTTCTATCACAAAAGTATTCGCACCCATGCGGGTAAGCTGACTTGTAAACGATTTTTCAATGGAGTCGATTGCTGTAAGTATCCCTACCAGTGCCATTATCCCAAAAGCAATGATGAAAATGGTCAGAATAGTTCGTAACATATTTGTTCGAATCGCCTGAAGGGAAACCTTCAGGTTTTCACGGAACATAGCACCTTTAATCATAAATTGATGATCTCTCTTTTTTAAATCTTATTGCAATCTGTCTATTACCCGGACTATTATATTTCTTTTCCTGATTATTTCGGGGGAATTGTTCCCGTCAGCAATTGAATTAATCCGGAATTACGAATATAAAAATAAGAATTTCTGAACAATATATGCATTAAAACGTCTTGTATTAGGATCTAGTATTAAACTTTATATTTGTTTGCGTATTTTCGCAGGATAAATAAACTTAAAATTTTCTCCATGGCATTCGACTTAAATATGATTCAATCTGTATATACAGGCATGGCAAATAAGATTAACGCTGCCAGGAAAATAACCAACAAATCGCTTACTCTAACTGAGAAAATTCTATATTCTCACCTTGAGGAACCCACTCTATCCAGAGCATTCAAACGGGGTGAGGATTACGTAAATTTTACACCCGACCGGGTTGCAATGCAGGATGCAACAGCTCAGATGGCTCTTCTCCAGTTTATGATGGCTGGAAAGAAAACTGCCGCTGTTCCTTCCACTGTTCATTGCGACCATCTGATACAGGCTAAGTCAGGAGCTATAGCTGACCTTGCAGTTTCTCAGGCTAATAATAAAGAAGTATTCGATTTTCTTGCCAATGTTTCAAATAAATACGGGATAGGTTTCTGGAAACCCGGTGCAGGAATCATTCATCAGGTAATCCTTGAGAATTATGCCTTTCCTGGCGGTATGATGATTGGTACTGATTCGCATACCGTAAATGCAGGCGGACTCGGAATGGTGGCGATAGGTGTTGGAGGAGCCGATGCTGTTGATGTTATGGTTGGAATGGCCTGGGAGCTGAAGTTTCCTAAACTTATCGGAGTAAAACTTACCGGGAAACTAAACGGGTGGACATCAGCGAAGGATGTTATTCTGAAACTGGCCGGGATTCTTACTGTTAAAGGTGGTACCGGCTACATTGTTGAATACTTCGGAGACGGAGCCAAAACGATTTCATGTACCGGAAAAGGTACCATTTGCAATATGGGAGCGGAAATCGGAGCAACCACATCCTTATTTGGATACGATGAAAAAATGAAGACCTATCTTCAGGGAACAGGTCGCGGAGATGTTGCGGATCTTGCTGATACAGTTGCCGGACATCTTACAGGAGATCCCGAGGTTTATAATAATCCGGAAAAGTTTTTTGATCAGGTCATTGAAATTAATCTTTCAGAACTTGAACCACATATCAACGGACCCTTTACGCCTGATAAAGCATGGCCTATTTCACAGTTTGCAAAAGCCGTAAGAGAAAATGATTACCCTCAGCGTCTGGAAGTGGGACTTATAGGCTCATGCACAAATTCATCCTATGAGGATATTACACGGGCAGCATCTGTCGCGCGACAGGCTAAAAAGAAAAATCTAAAAGTAAAGTCAGAGTATACGGTAACACCTGGTTCAGAACTTGTGCGTTATACAATTGAACGCGACGGATTGCTTCAAACCTTTGAAGATATTGGAGGAGTAATTTTGGCTAATGCCTGCGGACCTTGCATTGGTCAATGGGCACGACACAATGCCGATAAACAGGAAAAGAATTCAATTATCACTTCATTTAACCGAAATTTTGCTAAACGAAACGATGGAAATCCCAATACCTTTGCATTTGTTGCCAGCCCTGAAATAGTTACTGCGCTTGCAATAGCAGGTGATCTTACATTTAATCCGCTTACCGACTCCCTTGTTAATGAAAAGGGAGAAAAAGTAAAACTTGATGAACCACGGGGTTTAGAGATGCCCGCGAACGGATTTGCTGTGGAAGATAACGGTTATCAGGCTCCAGCAGCAAATGGCTCAGAAATTCAGATTATTGTTGCTCCCGATTCTCAGAGACTTCAATTGCTTACTCCGTTCAAGGAATGGGATGGTAACGACATTTCCGGGTTAAGACTTCTAATAAAGGCCAAAGGGAAATGTACTACCGACCATATTTCAATGGCTGGCCCCTGGCTGAAGTTCCGCGGGCACCTCGAAAACATTTCAAATAACCTGCTTATTGGCGCCGTTAATTTTTTTAATGATAAGGCAAATCAGGTTTTAAATCCCTTCGATGGCAGTTATATTCCAGTTCCAGATCTTGGAAAAGTTTATAAATCAAAAAATATTGGCTCCATAATTGTCGGCGATGAAAATTATGGTGAAGGATCATCAAGGGAACATGCTGCAATGGAACCCCGGTTTTTAAGTGCCCGTGCCGTTCTCGTCAAATCATTTGCCCGTATCCATGAAACAAATCTAAAGAAACAAGGTATGTTGGCACTTACCTTTGTTAGTAAGGATGATTATAACAGGATTCGTGAAGACGACACTTTCAGTATTAATGG
>CAYOLQ010000104.1:0-12279 GCA_964404825.1 uncultured Chitinophaga sp. | reverse complement strand
CAATTGATGAAATACCTACTGAAAAAATAGTACTAATTGGAGTTATTGAATATGATTATACACAATTAGAAAATACTGGGGCAGCCGGTATTGAATTATTTATTGAATCGGAAGAGGAATTTTCAAAATTTTTAACACATGTGAAACTTTACAATGAACAGAATTTACGAGCTTCTTAACCGTTGAATCCGCCTCAGGCAGAGAAGGTGGTCGGCAAAACCTATAAAATTCCATAGTGTGTGGGTTTTTCATTAGTGAGCCCTATAGGGTTTATATGACATTATAATATATTATATACATATGAATATTAAAATTATTTTAAGTTTATCTGCTGTATTACTAAGCGGGATAGCTATTTCATGCACACAAACGAAAGAAATAGAGAAAAATGTACCTCTGGCTCCTGAGCAATACAGGAGACCTGAAAACCTTATATTATCAAATTACGAGTATTCAACAGAATAATTCAAAAATAAGTTTTCGTAAGAAATGATGAAGCTTTCAACAGCCCGGATTGAAATGGTCCGTGAAGTAAATGCAAAAGGGAAATTCAAAGCAACACCTGAATCCATAGACAAACATTTAGTCCCGGAATGGTTTGAGGATGCAAAATTCGGTATGTTCATCGACTGGGGTCTTTGGTCAATTGCAGGCTGGGCAGATAAAAAGCCGACAGAGGATGATCCGTCGGAGGAACCAAGAACTTACCCCGATTGGTATGAAAACAGAATGTATAACCTGTTCAGGGATTATCATGAGAAAAATTGGGGAAGTGATTTCGAACGTGATCATTTTATTCCACTTTTTACAGCTTCTCAATATCAACCCGAAAAATTGGTGGATATTGCTGTTGAATCCGGGATGAAATACATAGTTCCATTTACCAAACATTGTACCGGGTTTTGTTTATGGCCTTCTTCATTCACTCAAAGAGATGTAGGTGATATGGGACCTAAAAGAGATTTAATCAAACCATTAAAAGAAAGCTGCATACAAAATGGCCTTAAACTGGGCTTCTATTTATGTATAGGAGAATGGGAATATCCATTGATAGATGAAAACGGAAAAATTTATAAAGGTGAATGGGGAAAAAGACCTGAAAGCATAACGGATTTAAAAAAATTGGAAACGATGTGGTCAGGGAAAATACCTGTAAAAGATTATTATGCCGACTATCTTGTCCCACTAGCAACAGAATTTATTGATAATTATGACCCGGATATTCTCTGGTTTGATGCTGAATGGATGACTGAAACATCTGTAAATCAAAGCTATGATATTGCTGCATATTTTTACAATAAGGCTCAGGGAAGAAAGGAAGTTGCAATTAATGATCGCTATGGAGAAGTGAACGGAAAAGGCCTTCGTTGGCAGAGAGGCGACTTTTATACGAGTGAATCTGAAGGACGCAGTTACGACGATAAAAAAACATCGCATGTCTGGGAGGAATGTCGCGGAATAAGTACATCATATGGGTTTAACTGGCAGGATACTGAGAACAGTGTGATCAGCTCAGAAAAGTTCATAAAAATGTTCGTGGACATTGTTGCTAAAGGGGGTAATTTGCTTTTGATTACAAATCTGGATGGTAATGGTGCATTACCCGAAATCCAGGCAAAAAGATTAAAAGACATCGGAAAATGGTTAAAAGTAAATGGCGAAGGAATTTACGGAACAAGAGCCTATTCCATAGTTTCTGAAGGTACAGTTAACTATACTCGAAGCAAGGACAATAAAGTGGTTTATGCTATTGCTATCGAATGGCCCGGGAAACAATTGAAAATTAAGTCAGTAACGCCCAGAAAAGATTCTGATGTTTTTATGTTGGGATTTGAACAAACTTTAAAATGGTCTTACGATATAGATGAAGGAGTTACTATCATCGAAATCCCTGATATTCTGCAGGAAGAATCAAACCGTCCCTGCAATCATGCATATACTTTTAAAATTAAAATATAAAAAGTAATGAATTAATTAATCAGGACGAAATTTATTGATGATTGGTCAGAAAAACCTGTAAAATAATTAAATTTGTTATACCTCGTCTGCAGGAAATTAATCAGTTTTGATAAAATAATATGATACTCTGAAGGACTTCATGAATAAATATATCTCAACGGCAATAATAGTATCATTGCTTTTTTTCCTGAGCTGTGCAGTAAAAAAAGGCATGCTTTCAATTGATGAAATACCTACTGAAAAAATAGTACTAATTGGAGTTATTGAATATGACTATACACAATTAGAAAATACTGCTGCAGCAGGTATTGAATTATTTATTGAATCGGAAGAGGAATTTTCAAATTTTAAAATATCAAAAAAATATCTGCCAAATGAACAATTTAAAAAATACCAATTTATCGGTATAATCGGAGATACAGGCATTTATAATATATGCCTGGAAGGAAACAGGACATCTACCTATGAAACCAATGAAGTATTGAACCTGAAGGATAAAAATGGAAATTTAAAAACTCTGGATGTAAATTTGTTAAACAGATTAATGATTTATGATGGTAAAATAATAAGCTTCGGAAAAATTATTGCAAAATTCAAAAGCGGAAATGGGGAAGAAAGCGAAAACAATTATACATGCAATGTAAATTCCACAGATGAAGATACAATCGCGTTATATGCATTTAAAAAAACATATCCTTTAATCTATGATAAATATCAAAATGATCTCAGGATAATCAGAAACATTATAAGCGAATAATTCAAATATGAATTAAAGAATATTCCGGAGACTACAATTTTTAAACCCATGAACAAAAAAATCTTAATAATGCTATGCGCAGTATCGGTTTTTTTCATGAGCTGTTCAGTAAAAACTGGAAACTGTGCTCCGGAATAAAGCTTTCCACAAGCCCCCGATTAAGGAGAACCTGGTTTTCCTTCAAAATAAAAGTCATAATTATACAGTACATTCTCTTGAAATTTTCATCTCTTCTTATTAAGTCTGGCATACCTGAAGATTCCAAAGTTTAATTTTATAATTTTATTTTCAGGAAAATGGAATTGCTAATAAATATAATTTAAGTTTTATAAAAATATAATTTGAACAAATGAAAGCTGTCTTTACTTTTCTCGTCTCAGTTGGAATGTACGCTAGTTTATTTTCACAGGAATCAATTATGTATTCCGGAAAAACGACAGATCCCATTAAAACTGTTAGTGAAATTGCACAACCTGAGCCAGCTATTGAAGGGGCACCCAAACATAGCGATGTATGCTTTTCGCCCCGATGGCCAACGACTCGTAACGGTGAAGTTCCACTGGATGTGGCTCCTAAGTTTCATGCTACAAGATTAGAGTGGGTGTACCTCACCATTTCAGGCACGATTGCGAACTCCGCTTTTTTTGTTCAGAAGGCTCACGAAATGGGTTATACAGTTTGTGGTTCGGTAAATTCACTACTTCAGGACAATTTAAATGAAAGTCCTGCTAAATATACTATAGGCCGTGCCCGCAACCTGGATAGTAGTTATAATTCCTACCCATCTCAGGCCCCCGGTACAAACAATGGATGCGTCAATAATCCGGATTTTGTGACATTATGGCTGAAACATGCAAAGCAGCAGACCGATATTGGTGCAGACCATATCCAGATGGACGACCCGGGAATGAACGGGAATTCGTACATATGTTATTGTGTTTATTGTGCGCATGGTTTTGCCCAATATCTGGCGGATTCCCTTGCTTCTCAGGAACTTGCCGACCTGGGTATTCCTGCTGACACATCTTTCGACTACCGGCAGTACAGCATCCGTATCAGAGATGATGCCGGGTTTGCAGCCACACAAGCGAAGCAGTCTAAAATTCTGCTTCAGCACTATAAGGACTTTCAGATCCAAAGCACATTTAATTTTTTCCTGGATGTCCATCAAAAGCTGGATGCCTATACAGGACGTAATATTCTTTATTCCGGCAATAGCATTAGTCTGTTTTTAAAAGATCATTACAAAATCTACCAGATGTCCATGTGCGAAACTTACCCTGAAAGAGAGGGTGTTCCCGGATACTTGTATGAACAGCGTGTCCTGCCCATGCGTCGACTGGGCAAGCCTTTTATAGGTACTTTTGTTTCACCTGACATCCAACTAAACCGCAGATTTATAAGCCAGATGTATGCATTTGGTAAACATGTAATTGTACCCTGGGATGTTTATATGGGAATCAATTTACCCCGGCTATTTGCCAAACCAGCTGAATGCGCCGATTTGTACGGATTTGTCAGGGCTAATTCTGAATTCCTTGATGGCTATTGGGAAGCAGCCGTAGCAGGAGTTGACTTAAACGAGACACGCTACGGGGACACACCTCCTGTTCACCTTCGGGGAGGCTCCCTGAAGGTCCGCGCTGTAGTAAGAGCCCGGCCCGGAGATCCCGATGCTCCGGTTGTTATCCACCTGACTGAATGGGCTGCTGAACCCGAACCCTTTACCGTTGTGATCGATCCGAACAGATTCTTTGGAGACAAGCCAATCAGGGTTACATTGTCCACACCTTCCAAATATAACTCAATGACTCACCAGTCAGCAGAGAATTCAGGGGATTATTCAAAACTTTCTGTGGATACCATTTTAGCCGAGGGCCGTCTGACCAGCATTGAGATTCCTGAACTATCCCCCTGGGGCTTGCTGAAAGTTGAACCGGTTACAGAACCAGATACTACCATCTGGCAGCCAATGTTGTGGATGGAAACAGATAGCTATTTCACCCGGAATATACAAGTACACTTGTCCTCTCCAACAGACAGAATGATGATTCGCTATACCCTTGACGGGTCTGAACCTAATGATGAATCCAACCTCTATTCTGATCCTTTGATTTTTAGCGAAACCGTTACGATCAGGGCCTGTGCATTCGATTCAGTTGGTAAAAGAAGTCCTGAAGTCCAGGCAACATTCACATACCTGGGAAAAGAGAACTTTCTGAAACCTGATACTACAAGTCTGGCAACTAACCTGAAACTCTGGCTCCGGGCTGATGCCCTGAGTGCCACCCTCCAGGACGGCCAGGCTGTCAATACATGGCTATCGAGTGCTGGTCCTGCAGCCTCACAACAGAATGTAACACTTTATTCCGGGAACATCTCTGAATCACCAGTCTTTCGAAAGAATGTCATCAATGGTTTGCCAGTGGTTTCATTTGAAGAGCCTAATCATTCGCTTGGTATCCTAAATTTTTCCAACCTGAATCTGGCAGGTAAACAATTTACTATTTTTATGGTATCACAATCGGATGATAAATACTTTGGGTTTTCCGGCAATGCATTGAACGGCGGAGGCGGTATTCCAAGGTTATACCTTACAAGGGAGGGAATGCATTATGATATATATGGTAATATTGCAACCGGAGCCCAAGGTAAAGCCTGCATAGCCACCTTTGGTTATGATGGCAAAAACCTGATGACATGGTCGGATGGGAAACCAGGCGCATCACGTGCACAGGCAAGCCCTATGACCAGTTTCGGCGGCGGCGGACATCTTGCTATTCCATTCTGGAGTGCAAGCACAACCCATTTGGGTCAGATGGCAGAAATAATTATTTACAACCGTAGTTTAAGTGATTTTGAGAGAACAGGAATTGAATCATATCTGTCTGAAAAATATGCATTTCGCACTGAACCAGTGTGGAAAGGAACACCGGCCGTACTTCCAACAGCAATAAGTCTGAATAAAGCATTCAGCGAATCTCTTCATATCTTTCCAAATCCAGGGAATGGAAGCTACCTGAATATTGAAATGTTGAAATCTGAAGGAAATGAAATCTTTGTTAAGATTTATGATTTAACCGGGACAGAAATGATAAACAGAATGGTGATCCCTACTGACAAGAAATATCATTTAGCATTAAATCCTGACCTGTTGCCTGGAATATATATTATGCAGGTAATTGACAGGAATAAATCATTTACACAAAAATTTATTGTGAGCAGATGAGATTGTGTTGCATTAATTGAATTTCACCAGTCGAACTTCATAAATTACAATCCCATCCGTATCAAATGGATTTATAAAGTCTTTCTGGAGAACAGACAGGTAAGTTCCCGATGGACCGTTTTCAAACGTACCTATATATTTCAAGTCAAAAAATTCATTCAATTATTTGGGTTCATGACTAATCTAAAGGTAATCCATTGAATGTCCCAGCAAGCAGGGCAATATTTAGTCCGTCACCGCTAAAATCGCTTACCGGCTGTGAAAGATATAATTCAATAGGAAGCATTAAAGCCCCGACAACTGGTTTTTAAAATCATATAGTCCGACATTTGCTTTGATTGCCGCAGGTATAATCTCTTCAGGATCTTGAATATTCCAGTTTACATCTTTTCAAATGCAATCCAGAAATCGCATAACTTTTATGCGACATTATGTATTTTATCCGGATTGGATAACATGGTAGAAATCAGGCTTTCTCCACCATATAATAGTGAAAGCAGAACCGAAATGCGAAGCATACGCGTTGTTGCAATAGGATACCTTCCCTGACTTCTGGAAGCGGTTTGTTCGAAAAAAGCAACAACTATCTGAACCCTGTTTTAACAATCATTTTGCCAGGTTTTTACCGAAAAAATCAAAAATCTTGCAGAAAAATAAACCTGGGTATTAACATATAATATTAATTTTCAATCCGTTAAATCATTTATAAGGGTTTACTAATTATCATTTGGTTTTTAATAGTAATGAAGAATTTAGGGTATCCTGAAGGGGATACCCTAAATAAACATTCCTCATTACTAACTAAATACTAACAGACTATATAACAGAGTTAATTTGAATAAATTTGTACTGAGGAATATGTAACTTTTTTTAAGCATTTTAGCTTTCCAGGTGAATAAAACTGCTAAGTGAATGTTTCATAATTGCAGTTTCATCAATTCCTCATTAATATTTCCAGTGCATAACCACAGATATTGTATTTTTACTCAGGCAGCAAATGGGTGGACGCCTTATACCCGATAATCATTACGTAAGGTGCTTCGAATATCTCGCTAATAACCCATTGATTCGCGGATAAACTTCCTGCTCATCTTTAGACTATCTTTTATCGGACGGGTTGGTACAAAGCCAACTTCATGTGCCAATTCGATGATGATATCTCCCTTGAAATCAATTGTTTTCAGCGTGCCTCCGATTTCCTTAAAATCCACATTGCCTTCTCCTATTGATTCGGGCCATTTTCCGCTATTTAACTGATCGCGAAGATGGATGAACACAATATTATCCTTGTATTTTTTCAGAAAAGTGATCGGATCAACTTTTGCACGTAAAAGCCAGTTAAGATCAGGCCCAAGTTTAATATCCGGAATTCGTTTCAGCGTTCCGGATAAATCAAACAGGTTATTCTCCACTTCATAAGTGTGATTATGAAGGTTTAGAACAATTCCTTTACTTTCTCCCATAGCAACCAGTTTCTTTAAAAGATCGGCCTGTGCGTCAAGCTCTTCTTCAGTTTTAAGCCTTCCTGCAGGACGACCAACCGATACGCCGAACGTGCGGGCTTTTACCATCGCCATATTTCCCATGATGTTTTCCACATCTTCCAGTATTTCTTTGTATTTTAGACGATTCCACATTTCTGCACTATACGAAGTGCCTATTAATGGCAATTTATACTGATCAATCAATTCCTTGATGATTTTTGTAGTTGCTTCTTTTCGCAAAGGGTGCTCCATTGTCTCAACGCCGTCCAATCCTGCATATTTCATGTCCGAAAAAATCTGCGGAAGAATGGGCGAAACATCGAAACCCGGTTGATGCTTGGCATATACCCAAACATGCGCACCCACCGGAATTGATCCTTTTTTGCCAAAGGCGGAAGCCATGGTTGGAAGCCCCATCGCTGTAAGACCTGCCAGTCCAAGTGTCGTTTTTAAAAATTCGCTTCTATTCATGATTTTAGATTTTAAATTATAACTCCCTGATTTTCAAATTACGAAACCAGACGCCGCCGCCATGGTCCTGAAGACAAAAATGTCCTTGTTCGGCAATGTTGCTGAATTCAGTGAATTCGTCAATCCATTTTAAATACTTCCATTTCAATTTCATAGAACCTGGATTCTCCTGGCTGAATGAAAATCAAGGTTTTATCGCTTCGGGCTGCAGCCTGTCCTACAACCGGGTGCGTACCTGGCTCCAGAGCCATCACATATTCGTTTTTGCCGAAATGCTGCCAGTTTACCAGCCAGGGTAGTTGTTCTTTCCTGAATTGAAGCTTAACACCTAATTGAATTTCAGGATTGAAAACTTCATATTCGCAAATTCCGGATGGATCCGGCTCAGCATCAATAAAACTAGCGGATTCTCCACTGCCATTGTGCTCATTAATTGGAGCTTTACAGGTTCTGAAATCATTATTACTATTAAAAATCAGATTATCAGAATCACTGCCCCTCGACTGCCATTTCCCCTTACATTTGAGTTGTGTGCCATGGTCGATTAATGGCCAGCCATAATTGAAATGGTAAAGCAGCATGTGGGGGACTGGCAAATTACCCAAATTGGTCACTTGGTCTTTAATTTTAATTTGAGGACTTCCCAGTTTTGCTGAAATTGTCCTTCTTAGTTCAAAATGAGGACCAAAAACAGCAGACTGGATCATTTTTCCGGTAATACTCATATTGAGATTCCCGTTTAAAAGGTCAGGTTGAAGAACTGACTCAATAGTCGCCGGGATATGGCTGATGCGGTCATGAAGTCCCCTTTCGCCATACTCATCTTTTTCAGGACCTCCAATATGGCTTAAACCGCAGGTTGTCAAAAGTCCGCCTCCAAATGTATTCAACCATTTTATTCCGGAATTGGCAGATGGATCAGGTGGTGTAACTCCCAGGTGACTGATCCAGGCTAAACTGTATTGATTATAAAATGCTTCTGCAATATCCATTGCCCGGTCAAGGACAAGTTTAAATCTTAATCCGCTTCCGGTATTAATCCAGGCAATACGAGTACCTTTCCCGGCTCCATTGTCCAGAACGGATGTCTCAATACCTCCTAACTGATAATGGTTAGATATTTTATCCTGATAATTTATATTTTCCTTCATTTTTTTTATTAAAATTCCGTTAGTTATTTTGAATATTATAAAAAATGGGTAGTTACTATTTAGTGCATTTCCGTCTCACAAATCCCAATACCGCCCCTGAAATAATTAAACTGAACATTTGGATGATCCGCAAGTAATGACATTGGAACCGCGCTATCCATGATTCTTTTGCTTACCATGAGTGCTGTGAGTCTCTGCCCAAAGGGATTATCATGGGCACCTGCCTGCCAGATTGAAACCTTCTCAGCCTTCCAGGTCTGCACTGGGCCAACTGTCAGTGCCTGTGTTGGTATACCTGTTACTACCCCACCCGCACTGGTGCGTGCATTCTGCATGCAGGTTATGGGGTGAAGGTCCACTACACGGGTTGTGAGTTTTCTGAATTCAGCAGGTGAGGGAGGCGTGTTTGTGTATATACCTGTTCTCTTCACGGGATCATTAAATGCCCAGTGCTTGGTATCACCCTGTCCACCCTGCATTACAGCACATCTCACTCCGCTTTCCCAGCTTTTAATGTACATGCTAGTATCAGCCTTTGGGAAATGCATGTTTGCATCAGGCATCCGAAGTTTCTTATCAATGCGGTTGAAGCAAAGATCGCGGTCAGCTTTTTCGAAGGATAATGGATGATTTGCATCCAGCTCTTTCCCGTTTACGAACCATTCATCCATTCCCCAGAAATGTGCATTTTTCAGATCAAGCTTCAATTCATTTACCATCCGGGCGACCAATGGCAATTGTTCGGTTGGACCTACGGGTCCGCATATTCCTACAGGACTGCTTGCGGTGGCTTGTTTCCAGGCGGTAATGTACTCAAGTGCTTCAGCAAGATAAAAATCTTCAATTGTATCATAGAATACAACCTTAAATCCGGGTCTTGATAAGTCCAGCAAATCTTTGGGAGTAAGTTTTGCGGCATCATTCAGGATTTTTTCATCCAGGGTGGTAAAATCCCACCATTCTGGAGCAAGCATACTTAGTTTACGAGACATATTTTCTGTTTTTAATTATGAAAGCTTCTTCGCCACAAATTCATAAAGACGCTAATTTTCACCTTGTTATTGTGACTCCTGGTGAAACAATACGTCTGGATACTATTGTGACAATATTTGAGTTAACTATTTTAATTTTAAGCAAATACAAGAAGATTACCAAGTATTTTCTTCAAGACATTTTCCTGCGGAAAACCATGACCTAAATGTTGTCTGAATCCCTCTGCGTAGCGTGTATTTATTTCCTTTCCTCTCTGTTCTCCGAATCGTTTCATTGCTAGAATGTATTCATCAAGCTTATGATGTTTAAGAAGCCAGTTACGCTGAGATTCATGACATCCGAGCATTAATTCCTTGGTATTCATTTCAGTTGAAATATCGACATACATTCCCGGAATTACAGGCATTCCAAATATATCTTTTGCCTCAACAGGATCACAATAATATAAGTAAGGAACAGGCTCATAAGGTTTTTCACTGATGTCAAGGTTTCTGATTCCCGCTGAAAAACATGCAGTTTGAACAATTTTAGCAGTAGTTTCATGATCTACTATATAATCATTCGGACTAGCAGTAAACACGAGTGATGGCCTGATATTTCTGAGTAAGGATGTTGTTTTATTAATGGATTCACGATTGTACATTATATACAAATCCTCAAATTCAAGACAATGGTAAGATGCGCCAATAATTTCAGCAGCTTTGGCAGCTTCAGCCTTGCGGATACGACTTATATCTTCCCGGGTGTACTCGTCTGATCCCTTGTCCCCCGGAGCAAGTGTTGCAATGTGGACATTCCACCCGGCCTTATTAAGCAAAGAAAGAGTTCCGGCACAAACGATCTCAGCATCATCTGGATGTGAGAAAATTCCTAATATAATCCGATTCATTATTAAGATTATTTATAACTGCTTAATTTAAAAATTTAAATACAATTATTATCCTCTTTAAAACCAGTATAAGGGTAAAATATCAATGTCCTGTATGCAGCACAATACTCTTTTTTTCATCTTAGTTTTATGTATTATTGATTATTTCAATCTCACAATTTTAGCGGTTTTTGCTGATTCATAGCAGGCAGCCAAAACCTTCTGATTCTGAAGACCGATCTCAGCATTATTAATTGGTTCCCGACACTCGATAACAGCCTTACTGAATTCTTCCACTTCTGCACGGTAAGTATTTACCGGTTCTGGGTTTATATTCATAACTTCTCCTGCAGCCCTTATCTGATCTGCATCATAACTCAGACTATCTTCTTCCAGGTACGCAATCATCTCGCCTGAATTGCCCTGCCCGATTGTGCCTTTTGCCAGGATGCTTCCTTTGGAACCATAAAGTTCCAGAATGTTTTTACTGCTATTATCGGGGATGCAAAAATAAGTATCCACAGTGCCGATTGCACCATTCTCAAACATCAGGGAAACAACTGCACTGTCTTCGGATTGATAATTATGAACGTTATTATTGATAAAGCAACTTACTTCTTTCACTTTTCCGAAAAACATTTCAAGCAAATCGATACAGTGACTTCCCATATCCATCAATGAACCTCCGCCACTCAGATTGGGATCCTGACGCCAGGCTCCTTCAATCTTAGGGTACCAGCATGACAACTGGGCCCTTCCAAATACAGGCTTGCCTAATTTCCCCTCCTGAATAAGTCTATTGGCTGCAATATGCTGTGAATGGAAACGCATCATCAGACCGGTTCCAAGAAGCACTCCTTCCTTTTTACAAACCTGTACCATCTTCTCTGCTTCTGTAACATTCATACCCAATGGTTTTTCGCAGAATACATGTTTTTTTGCTTTTGCACAGGCAATAACCTGCTCGAAATGCATGTTTGCAGGTGATGCAATATAGACAACATCAATATCCGATTTGAGAAGTTCATCAATATTTCCTGAAGCAATTGCATGGAATTCCTTAGCTACCGATTTATTGACTTCCTGATTAATATCATATACCGCAATCAATTCAGCACATTCAGACTGAACTATTCCTTCGGGGATCGTTCTTCTTTTTGCTATTCCTCCGGAGCCAATGACTCCCCAGTGTATTATTTTTTTCAAGTTACCTCCCTTATTACATAATTGCCCAGAGTCATAAATTTTCTTTAGTTAACCATTCAAGTTAATCAACTGCCTCTATTTCAATAACAAGATAATTTCTGGCAGCTATTTCTTCTACCCTGCTTATAATCCCTGATCTGTAAACCATTGGTTTTCCCGGG
>CAYOLQ010000103.1:0-12430 GCA_964404825.1 uncultured Chitinophaga sp. | reverse complement strand
TATTTACTTTCTGGCTATTTTCAGGGAATTGATCCAGCAGTGCAATCAGATCGTCCTGCTTATTAAATATTGATTTCTTAAAGGTTTCTGATGCAAACTTTTTAAAATCACCTTTGTAGCGTGTATTTATATCATTAAAAAACTCCGGATGGAATTGTTTGTCTATATCGCTATAAAAAAAGCGGAGCATAGCAGCATAAATTTCTTCATCAACAGTCTGATTATAATCTTTATAAAAACCTTTAGCAGAAATTTTGAATTTTGTTATGGCATCTTCTTTTTCCTGTTGACTAAGATTAATACTTGATGAGATAAGGGAATTGCAGTCGAGTGCTAAATCGGTTATTTCTGCTGCCATTATGCACTCGCCGGAATACTCATATACGAGGCTGTATCTGGAGATTTCCGAGTTTAGTTTTCTGAGGCTCTCCAAAACATCACCATATTCCGCTGCCCTACCGGGGTTTGTCTGTGTCCATTTCTGGAACTGCTCTTCAATCTGGCGCTTTTGGGAAAGAGCATCTGTACTTTCAAGACCTGTGATAACTCCCTGCCATTTTTTCCATGCATTGCTTATGGATCTGTACTTTGAAGCGTACATAATACGTGTAGTATCACTTTGGCGCATGTATTTGTCAATAATTTTGAGGCGTGCATCCCGAATATCTACTTTTCGGGGCAACAGACTATTGAGCATAAGACTTATTTCATCTGCGATAATGTATTCATTTGTAGTACCCGGATAACCCATTACCATTGTAAAATCACCTTCCTTAACACCTGCAGTGGATATTTTCAGATGTTTGATGCTTTTATAAGGTATATTGTCGGTTGAATATGCAGCCGGTTCATTTTCCTTTCCTGCATATATTCTGAACACGCTAAAGTCACCTGTATGCCTGGGCCATACCCAGTTATCAAAATCCTCTCCATAATTACCAATTGCATTTGGCGGAGCCCCAACCAGACGGATATCGGTGTACTCCTGATATATGAACATATAATACTCATTTCCAAAATAAAATGGTTTGATCACAGATTTATAACCTGTGTTTTTAACCGATTCCGTCTTTAACAAATTTACCCGAGCCAACACAATACTATCGCGTTTTTCTTCAGAGGTAGCAGGAGTAATGGAATCCAGAATAAGTGAAGTAACATCTTCTATACGAACAAGGAAAGTTACTTTTAAGGAAGGGCAAGGAAGCTCTTCTGCCCGGCTATTGGCCCAAAAGCCCTCAGTGAGATAATCTTTGCTTACAGAGCTGTGCGACTGTATGGCACTAAAACCGCAATGATGGTTAGTTAAAATAAGCCCGCTTTCAGAAATAAGCTCACCTGTACAACCTCCCCCGAAAATAACAATAGCATCCTTTAAAGAAGCCTGATTTATGCTGTAAATTTCTTCTGCCGAGAGCTTTAAACCTTGTTTTTGCATTAAATCGATGTTATAATGCTGCAACAAAACAGGTATCCAAAGGCCCTCCTCGCCACGTGCAGGCATAAGTATTATTGAAAAGCAAACTGCTAAAACAAGATTTCTGATTTTCATGCGTCAAATAAAATAATTTAAATAAAAACCTCCAACTCCCTGTATAGCTTCTGTACAGGCAATCCCATTACATTAAAGTAGGAACCATTTATTTTTTCGATTCCCACATAGCCAATCCACTCCTGTATTCCATAGCCTCCCGCCTTGTCAAAAGGTTTACATGTTTCAATATAGTAAGTAATCTCTTCCGGAGACAGTTTTGTAAAGTAGACTTCACTGTGAGAATAAAAGCTGGTGGTGTTAAAATTTTTCCTGATACATACTCCCGTAATTACTTCATGCATTGTCCCTGAGAGTAAAGATAATGTTTCAAATGCTTCCTTTTCATTCTTTGGTTTCCCAATAACCTTATTGTTAAACCAAACGATTGTATCGGCGGTTACAAGTATCTCACTATCAGGTATATCACCATAAGCTTTTGATTTCATTTCGGCCAGAAAGACGGGAATTTGAAATTTATCAAGACCTTCAGGGTACTTTTCCTCAATATCAAGAGGGATCGCAAGTCTGAACGGAATTCCTGTCTGCTGCAGAAGTTTCATCCTGCGGGGAGACCTGGAGGCAAGTACAAGAGTGTATTTCCTGAGTTTTTCTTTTAGCATTTCTTTCATATTAATTGATGCAAAACAATGTACCTTACCACGAAGGAATAAAGTATACCTGCCAACATGATAAATTTGGTAATCTGACTTGCAGTATGAAAATCCTTCTTCGTAACGGCAGTTACTATTTTATACAGTAATATTAAATAGGGGATCAAAAGAAACAGGAAGAAATAGCCTGTAGTAATATAATCGAAGGAGATCCCCCGAAATAAAAGGAATCTGATAAATACCCCTGTTAAAATTCCTAAGCTAAGCAGAATCAGGGTGCTTATTACAATTTTGGTGGATCGCTGGCCGATAATAATTGGCAGTGTATTCATACCGTATGCACTATCTCCTTCAAAGTCTTCAGCATCCTTAATGATTTCGCGTAAAAGTGTGGTAAGAAAAGCAAAGAATGAAAATGCCATAATCCAGAAGAAAATGTAATTGAAATTCACCTGATTCCGGATCATAATCAATCCATACTTCTCATTCAGTAAAGGCATTTCAAAGAGGATAACCATCAGAGGCACGATTCCGGTCATTATACTTACTACGACATTTCCTATCAGGAATTGTCTTTTATAGTGAGTTGAATAAAACCAAAGAAGTCCGGTTGCCAGAATGAATATCAGTGATAACTGCGAAACTCCGATAAAAAATGAAAGATAAACACCTATTGCAATACCTGCAAAATTAAGGGCAAAGTGCAAAAGCATAGCCTGACGGCGATGGATATCGCGATCGATAACAACTTCTTCGGGACGGTTAACCCGATCAGTGCCTGTATCGAAATAATCGTTAATAACATATCCTGCAGCAGCAATAAAGAGGGTTGAAAGAACGAGCAGAAAAAAATGAAAGCCGCTAAGCTGAAGTTCAAAATTGTTTATCCTCAAAAAGGGATAGATAATACAATAGCGCATGATGTATTGCGTTGCGGCAATAATCAGGAGATTCTGGAAGCGGATTAGTTTTAATATTGCAATCACATTTGATTTTTTACATTCTGCTGTCAGCCTGCTTTCCTTTCTGCTGGTTTTGTGACTAAGTATCTGTATTGGAATAGATTGACGATTATAACGTTTTGGTTAAATTGTATAGGAATGCAAATTACGAATTTTACCATGAAAACGCATCTCCGTCCATCCATTTTCCCTGTAGCCGAAGCACCTGTTCCATCACATCTCTAACGCAGCCTTCACCTCCGGCCTTATCTGAAATATATGATGAAATTGCTTTGATTTCCTCAACTGCATCAGACGGACATGTAGGCACGCCAACCATCTGCATGACTTCATAATCAGGCAAATCATCACCCATGTAAAGGATATTTTCAGGTTGAAGATCGTATTTAGATAAAAAGTCCTTAAAATCGTTTACTTTATTATGTGAGCCAAGATAAATATCCTTTACACCCAGTTTTTGAAACCGATTTCTTACAGATTCTGATGTACCTCCCGAAATAATGCAAATCAGGAATTCCTTACGGATAGCATAAAACACAGCATAACCATCTTTAATATTCATGGTTCGCATAAGATCCCCTGAAGGATGCAATATAACTTTTGAGCTTGCAAAAACGCCATCAACGTCAAAAACGAAAGCTTTGACTTTGCTCAGATCTTCTTTGAAATTACTCATTTAGGAGGATTGTTATGCTTAGAGTTTTTTGTAAAAAAAATACTTTGGCTTGTAAAAATATATATTTTTTGCCAAAGAGGTTGATTCTCCAGCATATTAATGTGTTTATCCATGGTAATCCTGTCGTTTCGTACCGCTGGCCCGGTTTGTGCTTCTGCAGGGTTCATCATAACTGATTTTCGATACGTTTCCTCTATCAAAGGTTTAAGTACAGAAGGATCAAGGCCTTCCGATTTCATAAGCTCAGCAGCAACCACAAACATATGGTTGGTAAAATTGCAGGCGAAAACTGCAGCCAGATGGATCTTTTTTCGGGTTTCTGCATCGGAGTGAAATACTTTAGGTGAAATTGCCTGTGCAATTGATTCTATCTTATCCAGAGTTTGTGAACTTCGCGCTTCAATAAAAACAGGTACATCTTCAATATTCAATCCTACATCTTTGGTGAATGTCTGTAAAGGATATAATACCCCGGGAAACATATACTCCTCCCCGAAAACTTCGGTGCCATGGCTTCCCGCTGTATGAAAAATAATTTTATTATGAATTTTAAATGCTTTAAGAAATTCTTTCAGGGCCTGATCAGGAATTGAAACAAGATAGAAGTCAGCATCTGAAATTACTTTGTCTGAATCAGTCGTGAAAGCTGAATTATATCGTCCGGCCAGTTGTTTTGCTGATTCATCAGTACGACTATACACCTGAAGAAGCTCATAGCCAGAGTCGCATAACTTATTCACCAGGTGTGTGGCTACATTTCCTGCACCAATACTTACAAAACCTTTTAGTTTACTCATTCCTGTATAATGGGATTCCTATAAAAGTAAGAAGGAAATCAGGAAATGCAAAAATAATTATCGGATCAAAGCTTGCGGATTTTCAATAGTTTATCGCACATCTCATAATCCTCGTTCCTTTCGAAATAGCTTAAAAGCTCTTCAAAGAACCGGGGGTTACTGAATTGAGGATGTGAACTATCGTAATGAATTTCCCCGCTTACCGTTTTCGAAAACAGGCTTTTCGTATCACCTTTTTCTGTTTCCACAATGGATGAGGCAGCAGCGGAGGGGTAATGATGTTTGTATTTTTCCAGAAATTCTGACAATTCCTGTTGCAATTTTACAAAATCGGAATTCTCGCTTTGCAAATTGCGGTTGATCTCGTATTTACCATCGAGATCTTTTTTGCGGGCGCTGAGAGAAATATCAGAAAGCAATTTATCGATTTCTTCCTGATTAAACTGGATCTCCCTCATATTCTGATCCACATGCTCCCTCAGAATAAGCATTAATTTATGTATAAGTTGATTCATGGTGGAGCTTCTTTCAGGTAACACTTCAAATTCTATACCAAATTTGAAGGTAGTATTTCGCTCAAATATCAAGCAGGGAAATAAAACCCTCTTTGAAACTGATTTAATACAAGCGACTATGAATCAATGTATTAATGTTTTTTAAGAATAAATCCATATCAGAAGCATTTTGCAACAATCTAAAACCAAGCTGGCTATCTAAACGCCAGAGGTTTAATTCATGTAACCAAATACAGGCACTAGTATTTAAAGATACCCAGGTCTTTCAATTCTGAATTCCGAATGTATTCCTGTTTTTCAGAATTATCGGATTTTGCTTTTTTAATAAAGATTTCGGCTGAATTTCTATAATCTTCATTCTTTAATGCATCGAAGATAAGAAGGTAACCCATTATAATATTACCTGCCATTTCTACCAGGCGACGTGCATGAAAATCAAGGAATTCGGAATCTCCGGGAGCATTAACAAGATTTACGGTTTCTTCGAATTGTGCGGTAAGTTCAATGAGCATTTTTTTCAGGAATTCCAATTCGGGTTTTACTTTTTCCTCTTCGAATTCCTTAATACGACCAAGGAATACGCCGGTAGTAACACCGCGTATGGCTGCAACAACCTGAAGCTGTGAGGTCCCTTCATATATAGAAGTGATACGTGCGTCCCTGAAAATCCTTTCGATGGGGAAATCTTTCATAAATCCCGCGCCACCATGGACTTGCAAAGCATCATAAGCAATCTGATTGCTGTATTCGCTGGAGAAAAGTTTTAAAAGCGGGGTGAAAACGTCAGCGAGTTTCTGATATTTTTTCATTTCATTTCTTTCTTCGGCCTCCAGTTTGCGGTCTTCAGCAATGAAGGTATACGCTTTATACATATCAACATATCGGGCCGTCTCATACAGGAGTGTCCTCATTGCCTGTGTTTTCACCTTCATGTTTCGAAGAAGCTCATATACAGCAGGGAAAGAAATAATTGCTTTGCCGAACTGAACTCTTTCGTGGGCATATTTCAGTGCTTCACGATATGCGGCTTCTGCAAGGCCGGCAGATTGGGCACCAATTCCAAGCCGGGCTGAGTTCATTAATGACATAACATATTTAATCAGTCCCATTTTTCGGTCACCAATGAGTTTTGCAGGAGCATTGGTAAATACCATCTCACAGGTCGGGGATCCTTTAATACCCAGTTTATTTTCGATACGGCGTATTTTAACGGCACGGTCCTTTCTGTCGTACAGGAAAAGTGAAAGGCCTCTTGCATCAGCTGTCCCGTCTTCACTTCTTGCCAGAACAAGTGCAATATCAGCATCACCATTAGTAATAAATCGTTTTACACCATTCAGGTAATAGGTATCTTTAGAGGGATCATAGGTAGCAGTAATCGACTGTCCCTTAAGCTGGACGGCCTGAAGGTCGGAACCCGCATCAGGTTCGGTAAGAACCATTGCAGCTGTAGCTCCGTCGTTAAACAAAGGAAGGTATTGTGCTTTTAGTTCCTCAGATCCAAATTCATGAATAGTTTCTGCACAGTCCTGCAATCCCCAGATATTAGCAAAACCTGCATCGGCTCTGGATACAATTTCCGCATCCATAACGTAAGGCACAACAGGGAAATTCAGTCCTTTGTATTTCCGGGGCAGAGACATTCCAATGAGTCCGGCCTTAGTTAATACTTCATGGTTTTGGGTAGTACCTTTGGCATAGATAACAGCATTATCGATAAGTTGAGGACCGTCATGGTCAACAGATTCAGCATTGGGAGCAACTACATCGGCAGAAATCTCTCCGATAATCTCAAGAGCTTTTTCGTAGCTGTCCATAGCATCCTCAAAATCAACCGGAGCATAGTCGAATTTATCCTTATCCTCAAAATCCTTTTCCTTTAGCGTAACAATTTTTTTCATCAGGGGATGATGAAGGTGGAATTTCAGATCCTGATTGTCATTGAAGAAATTTGCCATTTTATTTCTTTTTATACGTTTACAATGTCGTTGTTACTTGGAATTTTTCTTGTAATATTTAATCATTTTAGGCAGCACCTCAGCAGCATCGCCGATAATAACATAATCTGCAATCTGATTAATCGGTGCCTGCCTGTCGGTATTTATTGAAATAACCATTGCGGAATCAGCCATTCCTGCTCTGTGTTGTATCTGTCCTGAAATACCTACAGCAATATACAATTTGGGTCGAACTGTAACACCTGTTTGTCCAATCTGACGTTCGTGTTCAACAAACCCTGCATCAACGGCAGCTCTTGAACCTCCGACTTCAGCTCCAAGCACATCTGCAAGGTCGTACAGCAGTTTAAAATTAGCTTTGGATCCCACTCCATAACCGCCTGCGACAATGATTCCTGCATTTTTGATGTTTACCTTTTTATTTTCCATGTGACGCTCGATAATTTTGACAACAAAATCAGCATCACCAAGATATTTTTCGGTATCAACAGTCTTTAAAATTCCCTTATAAGAATCTTTGAAAATTTCCTTTTTCATAACTCCCTCTCTCACTGTAGCCAGCTGCGGGCGGGTTTCAGGATTTATGATAGTAGCTACAATATTACCACCGAATGCAGGTCGAATCTGGTATAGGAGGTTTTCATATTCAATATTAGCCTTTTTGTCGCTGTGTCCGCCTATTTCAAGACTTGTACAATCGGCTGTAAGTCCTACTTTTAGTGCAGAAGCAATACGAGGTGCGAGATCCCGACCCACAGAGGTAGCACCAAAAAGTGCTATCTGAGGTTTCTCCTGTTTCAGGATTTGTTGCAGCAGAGTGCAGTGAGGCAGGGTCAGGTAGGGGGCAAGTCGTTTATCGTCTCCGACATGAACAACATCCACGCCATATGGAAACAGGTCTTTTTCAATACCTTTTAATCCTGTACCCAGGACGACGGCTTCAACTTTGCAGGATAACTGATCAGCAAGGCTTCTTGCTTTAGTAAGCAGTTCAAGACTTACGTCGGCAATCTGGCCGTCTTCGATCTCACAATAAACGAAAATATTATTCACGGTTAGGATTATTTATTCGACATGAAGTTTATTAACCAATAGTATGATTTTCGATTAACTCTTTCATAAGTTCATCGATATCGGTATCAGAAGTAGAGAGAACTTTAGACTCTTTTGCTTTGAATACCACATTCTCAATCTTTTTTACCTTTGTGGGTGAGCCCGACAATCCGAGAGCATCATCGTCAACGATAATATCGGACGTACTCCATTCCTCAATATTCAGATAAGGGCGGGTCTGATAAAGGTTGAGATAATCTTCAGAAGCATCCTGGCGCTCTGTGATAGTGCGGGCGTGCTTATATTTCATCAGAAGTTTTGCATTCCGGGGCCTGCAGTCAGCTGCTGAACTATGAACTGTAACCAGTACAGGCTTGGTTGCGGAAACGACCTCTACCCCTCTTTCGAGGCGGCGTTTGATAATAATCTCTTTACCCTTAATATCCACTACCTCCTCGGCATAGGTTACCTGAGGTATACCCAGTTTTTCAGCCACTTGTGGACCAACCTGTGCAGTATCTCCATCAATTGCCTGACGGCCTGCAAAAACAATATCAAAATCCTTTATTTTGCGAATAGCCTGAGCCAGTGCGTATGATGTTGCCAGAGTATCTGATCCGGCAAACTTCCGATCGGTAAGCAGATAGCCATTATCGGCGCCCCTGTAAAGACCTTCCCGAATAACTTCAGCTGCCCTTCCAGGTCCCATTGTCAGGATGGTTACTGTTGAGCCCTCTACCCTATCCTTCACCCGCAAGGCCTGTTCAAGTGCATTCAGATCTTCCGGATTAAAAATAGCCTCCAGAGCAGCACGGTTAACGGTGCCATCAGCTTTCATGGCATCTTTTCCAACATTCCTTGTATCAGGAACCTGCTTGGCTAAAACAATGATTTTTAAGCCCTTCATAGAATTTAAGTATAATGATTTGCTCTTTTAATGGAGACAAATATAGTAATTATTACCAAAGTCAAATCCGTCAGTAAATTATATTCGAAAAAAAACCCCGTTTTTATACGGGGTTTAAATAAGCCTTAAATATTAATTCCAAAAAAACACATCAGATTCACGAATCAGGCCTGAGCGGTAGGTCCTCCAAAATTCATCGGAAGAACTGTACCTCCAACATTTTCAACCTTTTTAATGGTACCGTGAACCGATTCATACTTGGCAACATTATCCTTCAAAGCAAGCATCAGTCGCTTTGCGTGCTCAGGAGTCAGAATTATTCTGGATTTCACCTGAGCTTTAGGGACACCCGGCATTATTCTCACAAAGTCGAGAATAAATTCGGCCGAAGAGTGGGTAATAATCGCCAGGTTTGAATACACACCTTGTGCAACCTCTTCGTTTAGCTCAATGCTAATCTGGTTCTTAAGTAACTTTTCGTCTTCCATATTACGATAAATTATTCTTCAGCTTCTGTTTTAACTACGCTCGAAGCAGCACCTGCCCGCATTTTTTCGTAATCCTCACGTGAACCGACAACAAGGTTCTGGCATGAACGGATTCCGGTACCTGCAGGAATAAGGTGTCCAACGATAACGTTTTCTTTCAGACCTTCGAGATAATCGATTTTCCCATGAATAGCAGCTTCATTCAGAACTTTGGTTGTTTCCTGGAAAGAAGCAGCAGAGAACCAACTCTTTGTCTGCAATGAAGCCCTTGTAATACCCTGTAAAATCTGACTTGATGTTGCAGGTACGGCATCACGGGCATCGATTAGCTTCATGTCTTTACGACGAAGCATTGAGTTTTCGTCACGGAGCTTTCTGGCAGTAATGATCTGTCCCGGGTAGAGATTCTGTGATTCACCCGGATCGATAACTACTTTTTTAGCGAAAATCCAATCATTTTCATCCATGAATTCCCATTTGTCGACTATCTGTTTTTCAAGGAACTTTGTATCACCCTGGTCAACTATTTCGACTTTACGCATCATCTGACGAACGATAATTTCAAAATGTTTATCGTTGATTTTCACACCCTGCAGGCGATAAACTTCCTGTACTTCGTTAACGATGTACTCCTGAACTTTTGTGGGTCCTTTAATTGCGAGGATATCAGAAGGTGTAATAGCTCCGTCGGATAACGGCATACCAGCGCGAACATAATCATTTTCCTGAACCAGTATTTGCTTTGAAAGCGGAACAAGATATTTCATTACTTCACCAGCTTTTGACTGGATTATGATTTCACGGTTTCCACGTTTAACTTTACCGAAGGATACTTCACCGTCTATTTCAGAAACAACAGCGGGGTTTGAAGGATTTCTGGCTTCGAAAAGCTCAGTTACCCTAGGAAGTCCACCGGTGATATCACCTGATTTTCCAACGGCTCTTGGTATTTTAACGAGGATATCCCCCGCAAGTACTTTATCATTCTCACCTACAGAGATATGGGCTCCAACCGGAAGGTTGTACGATTTTAAAACTTCGTTGTCTTTGCTCATAATCCTGATACCCGGGTTTTTGGTTTTATCCCTGGTTTCGATAATAACTTTTTCGCGGTATCCCGTCTGCTCGTCTGATTCTTCACGGAAAGTAATACCATCAATTACATTTTCAAATGATATTTTTCCATCTACTTCAGTTATGATAACGGCATTATAGGGATCCCATTCGCAAATCAGATCTTTCTTTTTAACCTCTGTGCCGGGTTTGATAAAGAGTTTGGATCCGTAGGGAATATTATGAGTTGTAAGTACAATCCCGGTGTTTTTATCGGTAATTCTTAATTCTGCAAGACGTCCAATTACGATATCAACTTTTTCACCTGTAGTGGGATCAGTTTTGGCAACGGTTCTGCACTCGTCGATATTTGCAATACCGTCATATTTTGAAATGATGTTTGATTCAAAAGTTACGTTTGAAGCAGTACCTCCGACGTGGAATGTACGCAGTGTAAGCTGTGTACCAGGTTCTCCGATTGATTGTGCTGCAATAACACCAGCAGCTTCACCAATCTGCACCATATTACCGGTTGCAAGGCTACGGCCATAACATTTACCGCAAACACCCTTTTTCGATTCACAAGTCAACACTGAACGAATTTCAACCTGTTCTATTGGTGAATCCTGAATAACTCTGGCAATTGGTTCGGAAACCTCTTCACCGGAAGCGACAACAAGTTCACCTGTAAGAGGGTGGTAAACATCATGAACAACAGTTCTACCGAGAATTCTCTCGTAAAGTGTCTCCACAACTTCTTCGCTTTTCTTGATTGCTGTTGCAACGAGTCCGCGAAGTGTTCCACAATCGTGTTCAGTAATGATAACATCCTGTGATACGTCGACAAGACGACGTGTTAGGTAACCTGCATCTGCTGTTTTGAGGGCAGTATCTGCAAGACCCTTTCTGGCACCGTGGGTTGAGATGAAGTATTCGAGAACCGAAAGGCCTTCCTTGAAATTGGAAAGAATCGGGTTTTCGATAATTTCAGAACCTGTTGAACCGGATTTCTGAGGTTTAGCCATAAGACCACGCATTCCTGAAAGCTGGCGAATCTGTTCTTTCGAACCGCGGGCGCCGGAGTCGAGCATCATATAAACAGGATTGAATCCCTGGTTATCTGAACTTAACTGTTTCATTAAGGTTTGGGTAAGCTTGGCATTAGTATGTGTCCAGATGTCGATAATCTGATTGTAACGCTCATTGTTTGTAATAAATCCGGCATTATAGTTAGCGAGAACCTCGTCAACCTGCTCATAACCTTCATTAACAAGAACTTCTTTTTCAACAGGTACGATAACGTCATCCAGATTGAAAGAAAGACCGCCACGGAATGCCATCTGGAATCCAAGATTCTTAATATCATCAAGGAATTTAGCAGTTGCAGCAGTACCGGCATTTTTCAATACATTACCAATGATATCCCTCAGAGATTTTTTGGTAAGGATCTCGTTAATGTAGCCGATATTCTTAGGTACGAATTCATTGAAAATAACACGTCCAACGGTAGTTTCAACAATTTCATAAACAGATTTACCATCAACTTCTTTGGTAATTCTTACCTTAATTATTGCATGGAGATGAACTTTCTTCTCGTTATAAGCAATAATAACCTCTTCTGCGGAATAGAATGTGAGTCCTTCCCCGAGCACATGATGCTCTTTGGTGCTTTTGCGGGCTTTGGTGATATAATAAAGTCCGAGAACCATGTCCTGTGAAGGAACTGTGATTGGTGCACCGTTAGCCGGATTGAGAATGTTATGTGATGCAAGCATCAGAATCTGAGCTTCCAGAATTGCCGGATTTCCTAATGGAAGATGGACAGCCATCTGGTCACCGTCGAAGTCGGCATTGAAAGCCGTACAAACCAAAGGAT
>CAYOLQ010000102.1:0-12496 GCA_964404825.1 uncultured Chitinophaga sp. | reverse complement strand
ATCCCCGGTGGTGGGGTAGCATACCTGAGAGCTGTTAAAGCACTCGATAAACTGAAAGGCGATAACGAAGATGAAAATACAGGTATTGCCATCATTAAAAGAGCACTCGAAGAGCCTTTGCGCACTATAGTTGAAAACGCAGGTTTCGAAGGATCAATAGTTGTTCAGAAAATCAGGGAAGGTAAAGACGATTATGGTTTCAATGCCAGAACTGAGAAGTACGAGAATCTTTACGAATCAGGAGTTATTGATCCCGTTAAAGTCGCACGTATTGCATTAGAGAATGCAGCATCCATCGCAGGTATGTTTTTAACTACCGAATGCGTTATGGTTGATGAACCCGAAAAGGAATCCCACGGAGGTGGTGGTAACCCGGGTATGGGCGGCATGGGCGGTATGGGTGGAATGATGTAATTTTATCAACCCAATATATATCCCAAAAGGGCTCTTCTGAAAAGGAGAGCCCTTTTTTCTGTCGGGTTTTGTGAGTACTTTTGCACTTTAACCAAAATACATTTTTTTAGAAATGTTCAGATCTTCTTTACTTGTATTCTTTATGTTTCTTTCGGGCCTGCTCTCAGTTTCGGCCCAGGATAGTATCCGGATTTTGTTTATCGGGAACAGCTATACATTTGGTAATACGGGTATTACAACACCTGAATTACCTTTAAGACTCAAAGAAATGGGTCATCTCTACGGCAAAACGATCCTTACAGATTTTGCCGGTGCAGGAGGAGTTACCCTTGAACGGCAGTGGAAATCGGGAAAAGCGGTGAATAAAATAAATTCAGGAAAATACGACTATGTTGTAATTCAGGAACATAGTCTGGGAACCATTCATAACTCTCCGAATTTTGAAAAATATGCACGGAAATTCTCCGACCTTATCAGTGAGAATAATTCAAAGCTGGTCTTTTATATGACATGGGCCCGGCAATACCGGCCATCGATGATCGATACCATTTCCTATGAATATTTAAAAATAGCTGAAGAGCTTAATGCGCTGGTTGCGCCCTGTGGTTTTGCATGGGATATGGCCGGTTCACAGTACCCGGCAATACCACTTTACTGGAGCGATAATTCTCATCCCCGACCGGAAGGAGTTCTCCTGAATACTTTCGTTTTTTACAACACACTTTTTGGTGACATACCTTTGGAACCCCTGTACAGATTTCAGTTTAAGGATTCGGTAATCTCTGAAGATACCGCAAAGAGACTTATCAAAATAGCTAATATGGCAACCACTGAACTTAATTATCGCATCGACGACAAATTATGAGCCATACTTAAGTCTGTTCATAGAAACAGGAAAATGAACCCTTCCAGGCTTTGAATGTTATGGCTATAATTTTAGGGTAAACTTAAAAATAGTAATGGAAAAAATTGAAATACAATCAATGATTGCGCCTTATACAGTTACTGAAGTAAGGGAACTTTGCGATGCATCATATGTGGTGCGTTTCAGTAAAAGGGATCTGAGTTTCAGGCCTGGTCAGCATCTTGTTGTTGGAGTGCTTGGCATGTCGGATGCCCGTGAATACTCAATTTATAGCGGGAAAGATGAGGAGTACCTTGAAATCCTTGTACGGGAAGTTGAAAATGGAGTCGTCAGCAAAAAATTACGGAGGTTAAACCCCGGAAATACACTTGAGGTAAACGGGCCTTATGGCTTTTTCCTTACCAACGCGCAGCCTCCCGCTACAAAAAAGCTTCTTTTTATTGCAAGCGGAACAGGAATTGCACCCTTTCACAGTTTTGTAAAGACCTTTCCCGAAGCTGATTACACCATTATTCATGGCATCAGAACTATTGACGAGGCCTACGAGAAGGACAGTTATAAAAAGGGAAGATATATTTCCTGCACTTCTAAAGATGGGAATGGAAATTTTCATGGACGGCTCACTAACTATCTTAAGAATGCCGAAATTGAAAAAGATACTATGATTTATCTATGTGGCAATAGCGATATGGTTTTCGATGCAATCGACATCCTTCAGTCAAAAGGTATTTCGAATTCTCATATCTTTACGGAAGTTTACTTTTAAGGAGGGGAGATGTATTATCATTTGATAACTCTGGGCTGCCAGATGAATGTTTCAGACAGTGAACGGATGCATTCCATTCTTCAGGGAATGGGTTATGTGCATACCGATAACGAAGAAGATGCAAATTTATTGGGAGTTATCGCTTGTTCAGTACGACAGAAAGCTATCGATAAAGTTTATTCCAGAATTCATAAATGGAACAAGTGGAAGAATCAGCGAAATCTCCTGACTTTTGTGAGCGGATGCGTTCTTCCGGCCGACAGGGAAAAGTTTCTCAAACTGTTTGATCTTGTTTTTTCTATGTCGGAGGCTAATCAGTTGCCGGAGATGATTCGTGAATATGGTGTAGCAAGCGGGATCAGCCTGAAGACCGATACCCACCGGATTCCGGCCAACGAGAATATTTTTTCTTTATGGAATGTGAATCCTGTTTACCAATCAGGTTTTGAGGCTTTTGTACCTATTCAGAACGGTTGTGATAAATTCTGTACTTTTTGCGCAGTTCCATACACGAGAGGGAGGGAAGTATCCAGACCTTCAGCTGAAATTTTGGAAGAAGTTGAAAAACTCGTCCGAAGCGGATACAAGAGTATAACACTTTTAGGGCAGAATGTAAATTCCTACGGGAAAGATAAAAACGGAGGGGAAATAAGTTTCGCAGAATTACTTGAAAAAATTGGAATACTTGGCGAAACCTCCGGCCGTGAGTTTCTGGTTTATTTTACTTCTCCCCACCCACGTGATATGAAACCAGAAGTAATCGACATTATGTCGAAATACAAAGTTCTGGCCAAAATGGTACACATTCCCTTGCAATCAGGAGATGATAAGGTTCTGGTGAAAATGAACAGGGGGTATAACCTTGAGAAATACAGAGAAATTATAAGATATATCCGTTTGAAAATGCCTGATGCAACACTTTTTACGGATATAATCGTTGGTTTTACAGGAGAAACTGAAGATCAGTTTCAAAACACAGTGAGCGCCATGGAGGAATTTAAGTTCAACATGGCTTATATTGCAAAGTATTCGGCAAGACCCGGGGCTGCCAGCTACCGCTGGGACGATGATGTAAGCAATGCTGATAAAAAGGATCGTTTTGAGCGACTTACAAAACAGCTATCCATGATTTCTGAGAATTACAACAGGGGACTCATCGGAAAAGCATTCAGAGTGCTTGTTCTTGGAAAAGACCGTAAAGCAGGATATTTATACGGACTAACTGAGGGTAAAATAATTGTACGGTTTGCATCTGCGCAGGAATCACTTGTTGGAACATTCACAGCTGTTACGGTTATTTCAGCTTCCGATTTTTCGGTAGAAGGGGAGAAAATTCTTGTAAAATCTGAGGAATTAAAAATGGCTTAAAAAAAGCAAAGGCGCAATTCTAATGCATTTAATAATTGTATGTGAATTTCAATCCGTCGCCATTTTGCTTAGAGGAAACTATGAAAAAAGTATCATTCAAAACCCTGGGTTGTCGCCTGAATCAATATGAAACCGATGCGATGGTTAGCGAGTTTCATAATGGAGGTTATGAGATAGTTGATTTCAGTGATGATGCCGATGTTTGCGTAATTAATACTTGTACAGTTACCAACTCGAGTGATCAAAAATCGAGGACTGTTATCTCTCAGGCTGCCGGAAGAAACCCCGGAGCCGTGGTTGTTGTTGCAGGTTGTATGGTGAATAATCACAAATCCTTGTTGGAAAAGAACGACCGCATTACCTACGTCGTTTCTAATGAGCAGAAGAACAACATTTTTTCTCTTGTCGATTCACACTTCAGGGGAGAGATTCTTCACCCGGATCAGCTTCCTTCAGATATTTTCGGGTATGAAACTGTTGATAGGAGTCTTCATACCCGTACATCCATAAAAATTCAGGATGGATGCGATAATTTCTGCACATTTTGTATCATTCCCACAGTAAGAGGGAAGGCTGTAAGTCGCAATCCAATAGACATTTATGAAAATATCCGGAGAGTAACCGACAACGGCTTCAGGGAAATTGTGATAACAGGTGTAAATATTGGTCGTTATGATTTCGGGGGATTAAAATTCGAGCAATTACTAGCCAATATTCTTGAGATACCCGGTGATTTCAGGGTCAGAATTTCGTCTATTGAGCCCGATGGCTTCGGACCTGATTTTGCAAAGCTTTTTGCACATCCAAAACTGGCTCCGCATCTGCATTTATGTCTGCAAAGCGGATCGGATCCCATTTTACTGAAAATGAGAAGGATGTATAATGTAAAATCGTTTATGGCAATTGTAAATGAATTCAGAAGACTTTATCCCCGGTTTAACTTCACGACTGATATTATTGTGGGTTTTCCGGGAGAAACAGAAACCGATTTTGCACAAACACTCAATATTGCAAAGGAAGCGGCTTTCAGTCATATTCACACCTTCCGGTATTCCGTAAGAAAAGGCACCCGCGCCGAAAGGATGGAAAACCATATCCCTGAGCGTGAAAAGGCAGAAAGAAGTGCACTAATCAGAAACATTTCCGATTCCGGCAAAGCAGAATATTTTGCCTCAATGATTGGAGCAGAGCAAACTGTTCTCGTTGAAAAGATTCTTCGCGGAGGAATCGCCAAAGGGTATGGAGAGAATTACATTCCATTGCAGTTTAAGGATTCCTCATCCCTTCCAAATACTTTTGTAAAAGTCAGAATAGATTCCATTACAGAAAAAAATCTTATAGGTACGAAAATCTGATTGTAGCCTTTGTAATTCTTTCATCCAAATTCAGGTTAGAATGGACGTTTATGGTATTGGGACAATCCCTGGGTATATCCGCAGATTTATGCTTAAAAGAAAATATTGCTGTTCAGGATTTACCATACGAGCTATTAAAAGCTGAGTTGATAAAAAACAAACAGATAATTCAATTAATGCCATAACTATTTCATTACAGCATGAATGCCGGCAGTTTATGATTCCTTGTTCAGGTTTGAAACATGAGACCGAATACCAAAAAGTCTGAATAAACTATTTTCACAGCAGGCCCTCCCCGAATCTCCCAATTTTACTATCTTTGTACCTCAAAATCCGGGAAAAAATTTATGGATCATATACGAAATTTTTGCATCATTGCGCATATTGACCATGGCAAAAGCACTCTGGCTGACCGTCTGTTAGTGAAAACCGGAACTGTAACTGAAAGGGATTTTCAGAATCAGGTGCTCGACGACATGGATCTGGAAAGAGAAAGAGGTATTACCATAAAGAGTCATGCCATTCAGATGGTACATTTTCATGAGGGAAAGAAGTATGCACTGAACCTGATTGACACACCCGGACATGTTGATTTCTCGTATGAAGTATCCCGTTCAATTGCTGCATGTGAAGGCGCTCTGCTGGTTGTTGATGCTACACAAGGAATTCAGGCTCAGACAATCTCTGTTTTGTACCAGGCCATTGAACATAATCTCGAAATAATTCCTGTATTGAACAAGATGGATTCCGAAAGCGCCATGCCTGAAGATGTAAAAGATCAGATTGTTGATCTGATAGGGTGTGAGCGGGATTCTATACTTGAAGCCAGCGGAAAAACAGGTCAGGGTATTGACGAGATTCTTGAAGCCATCATTAATCGTATTTCTGCGCCAAAGGGAGATCCCGATGCTCCTTTGCAGGCCTTGATATTCGACTCCGTTTTTAATAATTTCAGAGGGATCTACGCGTATTTCCGGATCTTTAACGGAACCATGAAAAAGGGTGAGCTGGTTAAATTTTTCAATACAAAAAGGGAATATAACGCCGATGAAATAGGGGTACTTGCTTTGAAAAACGAACCCAGGAATGTACTCAGTGCAGGAGATGTGGGATACATCATTTCAGGTATAAAGGCTTCAAAGGAAGTGAAAGTGGGCGACACTATTACTACAGTTGCTAATCCATGCAATGCACCTATTTCAGGCTTTGAGGATGTCAAGCCCATGGTATTTGCAGGTATTTATCCGGTTGATGCCGATGATTATGAAGATCTCCGTGCATCAATTGAGAAACTGCAGCTTAATGATGCTTCACTCACATTTATTCCTGAATCCTCAGCAGCCCTTGGATTTGGATTCCGGTGTGGATTTCTTGGACTATTGCATATGGAGATTATCCAGGAGCGATTGGATCGCGAATTCGATATGGATGTGATTACCACTGTTCCTAACGTTTCGTACAAGGTAGTCTCAAACAAGGGAGAGTTAATTGATGTGCACAATCCTTCAGGCCTGCCTGAGTCAAATTATATTGAACGTATCGAAGAACCTTATATTACTGCTCAGGTTATTTCACAGGCTGACTTCGTTGGATCTATTATGAAGCTTTGCCTGGATAAAAGAGGAATTCTGAAAAATCAGCTTTACCTTACTTCCAACCGCGTTGAGCTCACATTTGAAATGCCTCTTGCTGAAATAGTCTTCGACTTTTACGATAAACTTAAAAGTATTTCCAAGGGATATGCTTCATTCGATTATCATCCGCTCGATTATAAAAAAGCAGATCTTGTGCGTTTGGATATTCTGCTTAACGGCGAAATGGTTGATGCTCTTTCCACATTGATTCACAGGGATAATGCCTATGATTTTGGCCGGAGGATGGTGGAAAAACTGAGGGAACTGATTCCGCGTCAGCAGTTCGATATTGCCATTCAGGCAGCTATCGGAGCAAAGGTTATTGCCCGTGAAACAGTTAAAGCCGTTAGAAAAGATGTTACCGCCAAATGTTACGGGGGAGATATAACACGTAAACGGAAACTGCTCGAGAAACAGAAAAAGGGCAAGAAACGTATGCGTCAGGTGGGAAATGTTGAAATACCTCAGACAGCATTTCTTGCTGTACTTAAACTGGATTAGGCCTGAGTTTCTTATTCCTTTGGTTTATAACCTCCGATAGTCCATTCTTCCTTAAGATTTCTGATAATTATCAGGATGAACATAAGAATTGCTGCTCCCAGAAATCCAAGGGCAAGAAACTTAAAATTGCCCCATTCCGACATATAGGAAACTCCCGATAAAATAAAAAGGATTGCAGCGATACTGCCTGAAACGATAATTGCAATTTGCATCTAAGCTTTGACTTATTTCGATTTTATTATTGTTTTCAAAAAGTCTTCATTATTAAAAATCTCGGAAAAGTTTGTTTCAATAAGAACATTTTTATCTTCCATTGTATAAGGAGCCTTTGTGGTAACCTTCTTTACATTTTTATCAAAACTTACGGAGATATTATACTTCATGCTTTCAAGAATCATTTTCATGGTTTCTTCATCCAACTCTTCAGAGCCAAGAAGTTCTTCTTTATTAAATTCTTTTGAAGTCTGGTTGAACCTGGTGAACGTTTTCCCTTTTAATGCAACGTATTTTATTCCGGCATCATCTTCACGATTGAAAAGCACGCCAATTGCAAGATTCAGAGCATCAGCATTCTTAAAATCGAATTTAATTCCCGCTATATATTCAGAACCATCGCCGGTAATTGCCACATTACTGATCCCTTCTATTTCGTTCAATCCGGGAATAGCCTCCTGCAATGACTCATTTATACCAGGAGATTCCATTGCTTCCGAACTATCTGAGAAGGAAGCCATCATTTCGTACATCTCAGTCATATCGATAATATATTCCATCGTACCCGTGCCATTTGCATGAATGGTATATTTTTCAAATATTGTGATGCAACCTGAGAGAACGACCAAGGATAGGGCTATTCCGAGCAGACTAAGTTTTTTCATGAATGTAAATTTTTGTTCTGCAATGTACGATAAAAAAGTTACAGCTCAGACAAATTAATTATCCGGCAACAAAATCCAGTATACTATTCTTATTGAAAGTCTGAAGGAACTTGTTAGTCTACGATCAATTTATATCCTTTCCCATGTACATTTATAATTTGTACCGTGGGATCGTCTTTCAGGTATTTCCGGAGTTTTGTTATATAGACATCCATGCTGCGGGCATTGAAATAATTATCATCAAACCAGATGGCTTTGAGGGCGAAATTTCTTTCGAGAATGCGGTTTTTATTATTGCTAAGAAGCTTAAGAAGATCTGTCTCTTTGGTTGTAAGGTTATAAACAGTATCGTTTATTCTGAGAATTTGTTTTTGAGAATCGAATTCGTATTTACCAATGTTTTTGGAGTTGTTAATTCCGTCTCCCGAACCCTTAGTACGACGCAAAATTGCTTCAATTCTGAAGATGAGCTCTTCCATACTGAAAGGTTTTGTGATATAATCATCAGCTCCCCGGGTAAAGCCTTCCAGAACATCCTCCTTCATCGATTTTGCGGTAAGGAAAATAACAGGCATTCCGGCGTCCACCATTCTGATTTCGGATGCAAGTGTGAATCCGTCTTTTATGGGCATCATAACATCCAGAATACAAAGATCGTAATGGTTTCTCTCAAATGCTCGAAATGCTTTTTCTCCGTCTTTCACCCAATCGGCCTCATAGCCTTTAGCCACAAGATATTCCTGAAGCAGGGATCCGAGGTTTTCGTCATCCTCCGCCAGCAACAACCTTACTTTTACAATTTCTTCTTTTTTGCTCATGATGTTTCTCCGATAAGTGGTAAATAAACCTCAAACCGACTACCAACACCCGGTTCGCTACTGATGGAAACGCTTCCGTGATGGATTTCGGTAATCATTTTGACATAACTGAGTCCTAGTCCAAATCCCTTTACATTATGAATATTACCTGTTGAAACACGGTAAAATTTCTCGAATATACGTTTCTGATTTTCTTTAGAGATCCCTATTCCCTTATCTTCAACACAAAGAACAATATAGGATTTTTCATTTCTTGTGCTTACTGTTATTTCAGGGATTTCTTTACAATACTTCATTGCATTATCCAGAAGATTGGAGACCAGATTTGTGAAATGAATTTCATCAATTCTTACCTGTGAGCGGGCTGCTTCAGGCCGGTATTCAAGGATTCCGGCTTTCTTTTTTACCTGAATACTGAAATTATTTACGACAGCTTCAACAAGTTCGTGAAGATTCATATTCTTTTCCTTAAGCACGATTTTACCCTTGTCGAATATTGCCATCTGAAGAACTTTTTCTACCTGATAACCCAGTCGTTTACTTTCGGTTTCGATTATTCGTGAAATATGTGCAATATTTTTGTTTTCAGCAGGAATTGCCGGATCGCTGAGCATTTGTGAAGCCAGAGAAATTGTTGAAATCGGTGTTTTCAGCTCATGTGTCATGTTGTTTACAAAATCGTTCTTTATCTCAGATAGTTTTTTCTGCCTGAAAATCACATAAAGGGTTATACTAAAAATGGAAACAATTATTAAAGTCAGGATAATGGAAGAAACTCCCATGAAACCTATCGAACGAATCATGAAATTCTTCTGATTGGGAAAATACAGGTGAATAAAATTTGGTCTCATAAACATATCTTCCGGGAAGAGTCGCGCGGAATAAACGGCAGCAACTTTAGCGGGATTATACCCTTGTGACTTAAAAGCAAGTTTATGATCGGGCCGCACAACCGCATATTCAAAATCGAGGTCGATTCCTTTTTGTAAAAATTCATTTTTTAGGATTTCCTCCATTTTTTTTGGATCGATGCGCTCTTCGATATGAATACGCGGCCGCATCATCTCCGACACAACCCTCTCAACCAGAACCTGTTTTGTTCTGGCATTATTTTTAAGGTCGTTTGATGCAATTTCTGTAATAATTTCCAGAGGCATAATTGCTTCGGGGGGAGATTCCTGAAACGACTGAGGTTCAGGGAGAACAATACTTGTACTGTCGCTTCTGACTTTATAGGGTTTGTTACTAACGGGATGACCGGAACTGTAAACTTTCACATTCTGACTGAAACTCATCCGGGTTCCATTGTGACTTGAATTGGCGTCGATTCTGTAGTTTATTGTTCTTTGGTTTCCCGCAGAATCTTCGGTCCACTCCGGATTAAACTGATCGATTATATGGAGCACTGCCTCCTGTCTCTCGATTTCGAATGTAAGTCCGTCGAGGGTATTGTTTACAAGCTGTGTGAACTGCTTCTCCTTAATATTTATGGCATTGTTAATCCAATAGGTTTGCACCAGAATGAGAACTGTCATCCCTATTGCCATAAATCCGACCAGAAGCCATAAAAGTTTTTTACTCATAACCTTACAAAGATACATGGATAATGATACCGAGGTTTTATGTTTAACAATCTTTAACATTCCTTAAGGTCTGTTAACCGATGTTTGCCATACATTTGTGCAACAACAATCTGTAAAAAATCAATCCTATGCAAATTTCACATTACACCAGACAAATGCTGACAGCTGCGGCCATTATCATGATCCCAATGGTTATATCTGCTCAGGAATCCAAAAAGGAAGTACACATTAAAGTCGTTGAAGATGGTGTTGTAACACAAGACACAGTTTATACTTTCAGCGGCGAATCCCCTGAATTTGACCATTTTAATGCTATGGCAGAGCACCGTGATAGAATGGAGCATATGCAAATGAGAGAGAAACATATGATTATAATGAGAGATAGTGCAGGAGAAGATATAGAATGGATTGAAGGAGATAGTGCATTTAAAAAAGTTAAAATAATCAGACAATCGGGCGAAGACTCTCCTATGCATAAGGAAGTAAAGGTTATTGTTCAAGATGTTGATGGTAATATGAGAGAAAGAGAAATTGAAGAAGTATGGGTGACCGGCAATGGGGAAAACAGTCCTTGCAAAACCATTATTATACATGAGGGTGACTGTGACGGAAAAGTTATCCGTGGCAGAGCTGGTTATAATGGTCCTGGAGGTATTGCACCTCCGCATCGGCCAATGAAGGGTGACAAAAACGTAAAAGTTACGACAGAAATTACCAAAACGGATGGCAAAACGGTTATTGTAAAGGAAACCATAATAGAAGAGCCCACACCACCAGCACCACCAGCACCGGGAAAAGGTAAGGCCAGGAATAAAAAGCAGTAGAAATTAAAGATAGGCAGATTTTCATAGATCAGCGTTTAGGGCAGCGTTAAGCCGTTATGTTTAGTGATAAACATGGCGGCTTTTCCATTTTATATCGTTCTTTTTTACGACTAGCATTTTTAATATATTATATTTGAGTTAGAAAGTAATTGATTTTTCCGATTCTGATGTTCGAAAAATACTATCGGGTACTCGGTATTCCTGCTGACGCAGACGAAAAAGCTTTAAAGAAGGCTTTCAGACAGCTTGCGCTAAAACTTCATCCCGATGTAAATCATGCGCCCGATGCAAATCCCAGATTTCAGGAACTCTGCGAGGCTTATGAAATTCTTTTGCGGCATATAGGTAATCAGACAGTTTTCCACACTAACCGTACCTACGAGTCTGAAGAAACCGACTATTCATACGAGGATGTAATCCGTGAAGCCCGCGAAGCTGCTTACAAGAGAGCAAAGATGAAGTATGAAAAAATGAAGGCGGAGAAGGAGTTGTTCGAACAAAGCGGGTGGAGGGACGTATTACTCTTTTTAAATTATGCCGGCAGGATTATTGCAATTCCACTTTCGTTGTTTTTGATCGGTTTCCCCATAGTTATTGCATTCCGGGAAGGTGTCCACATGTTTTTTGCCTTGATGTTTTCCTGGATAATTGGGGGATTTTTGCTGATACAGGTTTATAGTTCCAGAAAGAAATGGTTCAAACAGGGAAAAATCAGGTGGACATTTCGCGATTTTCTGAAGTTATTTGACTTTTCGCCCATTACCGATAAACCCGAATCAGATTGTTATTATTGCAAAGGGAAAAAGGCAGATGCAGCCCCTAATAAGCTCTCTTTTCATAAAATAAGGGATATCAAACTGGAAAATACAGGACCGTATCAGCATAAGGTTGGATACAAAAGGAAGTTTAAGGATGTAATCATTCCCAGAAGTGCAAAGGCAAGTAAGGTACATTTTGCACAGTCGGCCCTGAAAATTTTAAGCATAGTAATGAGTCTGTTTTTCGCGCCCTTCCCCGATGTTATCTGGCGTCTTGTGTTTGGTTTTTTCGTTGGAGTGGCACTTTCATCACTGCTGTTGTTAATATCCAACACCCGTTCGAAAGTTTCCTATTTGTTTAATTATTTCATCATAATCAAAATCAGCATCTGGATGATGGTTATAATATCTCAATCAACTCTTTACCCCGGATTTATTCTTGATTCTACCGAGTTTACTCCGTTTTATCTTGTTGTTTTAATCTTTTTCGGGGATATGGTACTTGATCTTCTACTTCGTATTCTCCCTTTTTATCATAAGCTTTATGAACCTATTTTTCCACAAGGACCCTTAATTGATAAGTTATTCAAAGAGGGTTATCAGAATTACCTAGATATTCCGGTGTGGTCGACTGTTTATCCGTTTTTTACATGGATCTTTTAATCCGGTTTCGCACGTTAAAAAACAAGCTTATCCCTGTTTTTTAATCCGGAGGGATCGATTTTAAAAACT
>CAYOLQ010000101.1:0-12800 GCA_964404825.1 uncultured Chitinophaga sp. | reverse complement strand
TACTGGTCAACTGTCTGATAAGGAAGTCTGGAAACATTTTCAAGGTTAAGAGAATAATCAGCGCTGCTGAGATCTCTGCGAATTTCGTCCTTTATTGGTTTTGATATATTATCGTATCCTGATCGCATATCATTGGTAACCAGGTTTATAGTGAGATGGTCACGTCCGTTTAAAAAGATCCTTTGAGGTTTGTAGTTTCCAAGCGGTCTTATCAGGATCCATATATTTTTATCGGGGAGTTCCAAGGAAAATACACCTGCTGAATCTGTAATAGCTGGATTTTCAGACACTCCTTCTGCGCTGATTGAGACGTTATTTACAGGATTATGATTAATTCCGAGAACAATACCACTTATTGTGTATTTATCCTGTGCAAACCCTGTTAAGGAATGAGGTAAAATTAAAACTATTAAAAACAATCTCATATAGGTAATAATGCGGTTCATTTCATTCAAATTAGTAACTATTTAACAGGTGTCAATCCAATATAATCAATACAAACGCCATTATTAGAAAGCAAACCGGGCCCGGTATAATCGACCTTTATCTTTACGTCACCATAATCCGTGTGATTTTCCACAAAAAATGGTTTGGAATTGAATTCTCCCACCGAGGGATTACCATCAACTGATTTATTAAACTTGCTATTGTCGATTGATCCAAGAAGCACATCGTTGACATAAAATTTGATTACACCTGATGGACGTGATCTTGCCCGGTAGATAAACTGGTACCTTGAAGGGAAAACGTTCTTAAAAGAAAAGCTGAGGGAATATAACACGCTTGAGTTCCTTGGTAACTCAACCGTAAGGTAGCTACCATCTGATGCATCTGTGGATGACAGGACTAAAGGTGCTTTGGAATAATCTGAAGTGATTACATCATCTTTCCATGCATAGTTTTCAGAGCCAACCGGAAGGGTGACCAGGTCCTCGCCTTCCAGTCGCATAGTTTCCAGGTAAAGTTCAGGAGGAACTACGAGGTTCCTATAATTAAAAACAACACCATTGCTGCAAATAAATCTTGATTCGGGGTCAATATTTGCAATATTAATTTTCACATCTTCTTCCCGGATATTCCTGAGCGAAGGTTTATTAAGATCGCTGTATTGTAAGGGATCCCTAAAAACACCATATTTTATAAAATAAGGCATTAATACTTCCGATTGCCAGGCCTGGGGGATATCATTCCGGTCAGTAAACATGCTACCCAGGTTAAGGGCCATTTCGTCTAGGGCTTGATTATATTGCTCCTGGGTGAATAAAATGAAAGTAGCAGATTCATCCCTTGATTCAATAGAAACTGGAAAATAGTCTCTTTCAAACAGATTTATGCTCGTAAAAACTGAATCATAAACTGTATTACCCTCATCATTAAAACCAATGGGAAAGCTTAAAAACGGATTAAAACCAATTGAGTCCTGTCCTTCAATATATTGTTTGAAAACCGGGATATAAAAGTTCATATATTCATATAAAGTTGGCTTTGGGGTAGCCACCACCGACAATTCATAATACATACCGTCCTTAAAAAGACTACTTGGATTTGAAATAAGGTTTCCATTGAAATAGTACTTATTTTCAATTTCTTCGACCAGAACATATTTATTAAAGAATGTCTGTAATTTCCTGCTGCCATTAATATTTGACGGAATAAATACTGTTTTCAATATATGATAACCGAGTACTTTGTCCATGGTAAGATTTCCGAGGCTGAAAGAATCAAAACTTGCATTGTTAGGTATAAATAGAGTAAAAGATTGCTCTTTGTCAAAAATAGTGTCGAGACTATTTTCATGCATCAGTTCAACAAATTTGGAAAAGTCTGGATTTTGTTTTACAATATCCCACATTTTTTCATTTGATGTTTCAGGTCCTTTATAGTAATTGTCCCATTCCTCCTGTTGACAGGAGGTGACGATCAATAATGCAGCAAAACCCGCAAGTATCAACCTTATAGTATTTCTAATGATCAATTTATCAGACATTATTTTAAAAATTTAACATACATCCTATCATTAATTATTCTTTTATACCGGTAAGAATGCCATATAATCCCAGTTTAAAATTCCCGGTATTACAGATTCTATTCTAACAACATGTTCCCTGTTTCCAGTGAGTTCGATCGGACCAAAAGTAACCGAAGCATAAGAAGAGGTGCCAATGGACCTGAGATTTATTGGATAGCCCAGTCGAACACCATCAACAACTACCTGAATAACAGCGTATTTAGAATTATTAACGCCAGCTCTAATAAGAATATTATAACTTCCCGGTCTTACTTTCGGAGTGGTATACTCCAACCAGAAGTTACCCGTAATGTTGAGATAATCCTGATTATTCGCCGGATCTGTAGGCGAAGAACTTTTTATATACCATAAACCGTCTTTAGCACCACCCCAGTTAAGAAATTCCAGTTGTTCCGTTTTTTCATATTGGTATTGCCCGGGTGATGTTCGTAATGAGTTAATAATGAGTTCGTTATAGAAATGGTAATAGTAGTTGCTCCTGGGGGGATTATATGGTTCCAGAATTTCAGATATAATATGAACGGGGCCGTTCAGCGTGGAATTATTGGAGAGTTCATATAATAAAGGAATGTAATCCAGGATAGTTGTATCGGTTCCGACAATAATTCTTTCAATTACTTTAAATCCCTTATTAATCCTGATATCAATTCCAACTGAAACACTTATCGGATATTCGGCATAGGTATTCAGCACTCCTCCTGATAACTGGTCAATAAAATAGGAATTATCAAGGAGATGGTAAGCAGCGAATTTAAATAAACTGTTGGAGGTGTCATTGAATGCGGTTTCAGTGCTTCCATATGTAAGGGCAAGGTCATTGAAAGACTGTATTCCTCTTTTTGAGAAAACAGAATCCGGTTCAACCAGCAGGGTAAACCTGTTTCTAATGGACTGTCCTTTGCTATTGAGTCTGGTTAGCCCCATCTGGCTTACCAGTCCGGTTTGCTCAAGTAACTCAGTAAATATCTCAAATTCAGCCTGATCTTTTAACCATTCATAGCTTGAAAAGCTTACGGGTTGAAGCACACCATCGATTATATGGATAATTCCATTAACCAGTTCAACATTTGGTTCAATTATTTCGGCAAAGTTGTTCACTTCATAAACAATTTTACTTCCTTCACCCACCTTGAACTGAACGGTAAGATAATCACCTGACATGGTGGAATCACTCAATGCGCTATTGGTAAAGTCGTTAGTTGTTAACTCGGTATTTACAAGGTGAAAAAGCCCGATAAGTTTTACGAAGCTGGTATCACTCAGTAAATCGTCAATAGAGTTATATTTCTTAGATGAGGTTACATACTCCTGAAATGCTTCATCTGTTGGCAGGAACAGTGTATAATTGTTTCCGGTCGGGTTATAGGCATTATAGGCATTTGATAAGCCTGATTCATCTATTATTCTTAAAAACACTGAAAACTTTTCATTGTTGAGTTTGATATAATCCCTTAAGGATAACTCAGCATCCAAAACGAAAGATGTATCAATATCATTTTTACACCCGTTAATAAATAAAACAGATGAAAAAATGAAGAATAAGGCCGCTATTTTAAAATATCTAGACATGCAATTTAACATTAATAGGTAAATGAAGCATAATAAGGGTTCTGAACAAGGTTCTTGTTTGCTTCTATTTCTTTATAATAAATCGGGAAATACCATCCATAGGGATCTGAAAGTTTTGCAATGTAAACAGGGCGCTGAAAAGCAGGCACAAATTGAACGATACGGTCAATCAGGTCGGCTTTTCTTTCATAATTATTTCGTCTTCCCATTCTTAACAGGTCAAACCATCTTTTACCTTCAAAAGCAAACTCTTTGGCTCTTTCTTCGAGGATGAAATCTTCCACACTTATCCGGTTTTTTGAAGGTTCAACAGAACCTAAATATACACGTTGCCGAACCTGGTTCACCAATGCAATCGCTTCATCGTATCGATCCAATTGTCCCAATGCTTCAGCTTTCATTAGTAAAATATCTGCAAGGCGGTATACAATCCAGTTACAACTGTTTTGTTCTGCACTGGGTCTTGAGGATCTTCCGTCAGGGAGGGTTCCGGCGTATTTCCATATAACAAAATCATTCTCCCTGTAAGAGCCATTGTATCTTACGATATCTCCTGTTGTCTGCCCGGATAATAATTCATCTGCATACTGACTGGCAATAAACCTGCGGTCGATGTATGTAAATCTGTAAATTAAATTTGATTGCAATGATCCCTGGTCATGCTGAAATTCAAATATAGCTTCAAAACTATTTCCGGGATAATAATTAGTATACCATTGAGAACCCGGTATCATAAAATACTTTTCGCGGTCAATTATCTGGTTGCAATAGGTAATGCATTTATCATATTCGGAATTCCATAAATATACATCAGCCAATAAAGCGTAAATAGCATCCTTTCTTGCCCGACCGATATTATTTTTAACATTTTCAAATTCATCAGCAGCAAACAGCTTTGCCTGTTCCAGGTCAAGTATGATTGCATCAATTATTGTCTGCTCATCAGCTTTAGTCAGGTTGAAATCCTGGTTATCAGTTTTAGCAGAACGGGTTACGAAAGGTACTTCCTTAAATATCCGTACCAGGTAAAAGTATGATAAACTCCTGAGGAACAATGCTTCCGCAGTTATTACCTTTTGCTGATATGAGGTAAATGTTTTATCCCTGCTCTGAGCCACTTCACTATATTCCAGGACAAGATTACAATAGTTAATTATTTTATAAAAGTTTGACCAGTTACAAAGAGTACTATTGGGTTCCAGGTTACCTTCCACAACCTGTCGTTGATCCGCGGTTGGTCTGTTCATTTCGATCATATCCCCCCTTAGCTCACCGAATAAAAAAAGCAGGTCATCCATCTGGGCAAACTGGGAGTATGCTGACATTAATACAGACTCTACATCTTCCTTTGTCTGCCAGAAATTATCCTGAACCAACTCATCGATTGGCTGTTCATCGAGCCAGTCAGAGCATGAAGAAATACTGAATGCCAGCAGCAGGATTATTAGTTTGATATTTCTGTTGATCCTTATCATATAACTTTTTAAAAGTTTACTGTTAAACTTAATGTAATTCTCATCGGAACTGGGGTTTTCCCGGTATCTGCTCCCAGGAAAAAGGGATCATTTGATGGAGAAATTTCCGGATCCTGCCCGGTATAATTGGTCCAGGTATAAAGTTTCCGGATGGTAAATCCTGCATTAATCTGATCTGTGTGCAATTTTTCACAAATCTGTTTAGGAAAATCATACGATACGGAAATGTTATTTAATCTTAAGAAAGATCCATCTTCAACATATCTGTCGGAACCCAGGTTATTTACAGGATTGGCAAAATATGCCCTGGGCAATATTCCTTCATAATTATCTCCCGGTTTCCTCCATCTTTTCAAAACAGCCTTACTCTGATTATTATAATTATTCATTCCCTGTGTTTGTGCTGCAATAAGGTTAACGATTGAATAATTCAGACGGGCGTGGAACATAATACTTATATTTAAATTCTTTTTTACCTTAGCTACACCGCCAAATCCACCCTCAAAACTTGGATTTGCATTTCCAAGGTAAACCACATCGTTTAAATCAATAACACCATCATGATTTAAATCCTCATATCTGGCATCACCTCCCCTGAAAACATAACCAGACTGGTAAGTTAAAGGCAGATCATTGCCAAGTGGATCTTTAACAATCTCACCATTCTCATCATACACATGCACAGAGTTATCATCAGGCCATACACCCAGGAAACGAAGACCGTAAAATGATCCGACAGGCTGATTCAGTATTGCCCGACGAGGGTACTGGGCATCACCAAGGTTAGTGGAAACTTCATTATTAAAATTATCCGGGAACTCCAGGTATTTATTAATATTCCTGGAAAAATTTGTTTTAAGCTTGAAAGAGAAATTGGTGTTCTTTATTAATTGATAATCAATTGATAACTCCAAGCCCCGGTTATTTAATTTTCCTCCATTTATCCATAAAACAGTCGGGTAACCTGATGAGCTGGGGATACTGTAATTTTTCCATAATATATCGGAAGTAACCTTATCGTAAATATCAAAGATGACAATTAACCGCTTGAAAAGGTTAAGGTCGATTCCTATATTCCCCTGTGAAATTTTCTCCCATCTCAGCTGGTCCAGCTGTATTCGTAATGGTATAATCAGGGCATTATCAATATAAGCATTCTGTGAACTACCGGCTAGGCCGTAAGCAGAATGCCTGTCATATGCCTGAAGACCAGAGGGATCACTTCTGTCATTCCCTGAAATTCCATAACTAAACCTAAGTTTCGATTCTCCCAGAAACGTGAGATTCTTAACCCATGGTTCATCGGAAAAACGCCAACCTGCAGATACACTGGGGAATATTCCATACCGACTATTTAATCCAAATTTTGAATTACCGTCAACTCTGATATTTCCGGTAAATAAGTATTTATCCTTATATTTATAAAAGAACTGAACTAATCCTCCGATTGATTTTACAGTAGTTTGTCCTGAATTAACAAACTGAAGTACGGAGCCGGCTGAAGGGTCAGAAATCAGGGTTGAGGGGGACTGTGAGTTAGCAAGTGAGATAAAGTATGAGTTTTCTTCCTTGGTCTCCCACATCAGGGATGAGGAAATTGAGTGATTTCCTTTTAATCTTGGATTGATAAATAACTGGGAACGGGTCAGGAGTCTTGATGTAGACCTGTTAATTTCATTTGCAAAATTCTTAAGGGGAAACAACCAATCTTCTCCAATAGCATTGTATGGTAAGAACCTCTTTAACTTGGAATTAAGAGAGGTGAATGATATTACTTCCTGGAAATTCAACCAGGGCAGGATATTGTATTTCAGGAAAAAAGAAGTCTCAACGGTATTATCCTCAGTATTGTTTTTTCCCAATTCAGACATAGCAACCGGATTATAATAAAGAGATCCTGTGCCCTGATATGACCTGATGGGAGTAAAATATTCACCTGTATTATTACCATTTTCATCAAGCTCCCATATACTCATATTTGGAGCTTTCCTGATTGCCATATCTCTTACCGTTTGATTAGGTACATAAGGATAATTATCAATCTTGGTATTACCAGAATAGGAAAAATTGCTCGAAAAGCTGAGTTTATTGGAAACCCGATAATCTACATTTGTTCTGGAAGTTATCCTTTTTAACCCGGTATTGATAGTAGTCCCTGTTTCATCAACAACATTGATTGAACTGTAATAATTTGTCCTTTGACCTCCGCCACTTATTTTAAAATAATGATCCTGTATTTCCCCTACCTGCGTTAAGTACCTTAGCCAGTCTGTATTTTGAATATAATTATAATAATTAATACCCAAAATAGCAGGGTCACCGGTTAGTTCCGGCGGAACAGTAAATAAACCTGTTGGTGCATGTAATTCTTCCAGTTGAAGCATTATATATTCATCTCCATTTAATAAGGGCAAATCGGGAGGGGCTTTAGAAAATGAGGTTTTATTCTGATAGCTGAAGCGGGTTCTTCCTTTGGTTCCCCTCAAGGTTTCAATCAGCAGAACACCATTTGCTCCCTTTGTGCCCCAGGCGGCAACTGAACCTGCATCTTTGAGCACCTCTATCGATTTTATATCCTGGGGAGAAATACTGACAAGTGTTCCAATTTCTTCCTGATCGGCAGTACTAAAATCGAAGTCGGAAGCACCTTTTACATCCTGAGGGATACCATCCACAACGATCAATGGAGTTGAACTACCCAGTGTACCCATACCCCTGATCACAATATTTGCCCCGCTACCCGGGCTGCCACTTGAAACTATATCCACACCGCTAAGCTGGCCCTGCATTGCGTCGTCAGCAGAAACAACACCTGTGGAAAGCAATTCGGTCATATCAATCTTTGCAGTAGAGCCGGTCCGGTCTCTTTCAGCAATATTACTCAGGGGGTCAGAAGTTGTCCTGGCTCCGACAATTACAAGTTCCTCAATGCCTATAGCCTCAGTTTCAAGAACAAAATCGATTATAGTGCGGTTATCAATTTCAACTTTCAGCGTTTTATAACCAATGAAACTTACTGTTAAAAGATCATAGGAATTTCTAACTTCAATGGTGTAATTCCCGTTTACATCCGTAACCGTTCCGCTTATGACCCTCTGTTCCTTGTCCATTTCTGCAATTGTTACAAAAGGCAGGCCCTCACCATTAGCCTTATCTGTGACTTTACCCCTGACTACTGACTTTTGAGCATAAGTCCCAAAACTCATTAATAATAAAAAGAAGGTTATAATAAATAGACTTTTTTTCATATAAAAGTGAGTGTTACTATAAATCTAAAACTTTATCAATTTCATGAACAACACCTGTAGAGACAAAATCATATTCAGATAAACTTGATCCGGCTGGATTTGTGTCATAACCAATAATAATATTTGTTTTAATAGGGTCTTCATTAATTTCAACAAAAGGGTTATTATCATTGTCAAGGATAGTAATCATATCCGGTTGTTTTAGAATCCTAAGTCTGTAACGGTCATTGCTCATAGTTTCATAATTGCCACTAAAAGAACTCATGTCAGTGAAAAGTATTTGCCCCCTGATAAAATGTTTTTTCAGTATTTCTTTTAAACGTTCAACCCGAATGGTATCAGCTCCTATTGCATCCAGTGCTGAATCAGAGGGAGCGAACACTGTATAAAATTCGCCCGGATTTGTGAGTTTCATTAAAAACTCTTTCTTACTGGCCAGGCCTGTTTTGTCAAGCAATGTCATAAACCTTTCATATTTTGATAGTAAATTATATATCTCTGTCTCCGGTCCACGGAACCATGCTTCCGTTTCATAGGTGAATCCGTTATCTGTCGGATAGTTAATAGATTGAGGTTGAACGTATACTATGGAGTCTCCTTTATATCCATAAACTGATGGTTGGGCGCCACTCACCTGACTATTAATGTGATCATAAATTATATAATTACCAGCAAGATTCGGCATAAATTCCTTATTGCAAATTCCCGGGGGGGTACCAATTACCACCTGGTTAAGCAATAATCTTGTCAGATCAAGATTTGACATAACACTCCTGCTCATTCTATTTGCCTTTGAATATCTGTTAATTCTGTATGCTTTCCCTAAATTATCTGTAAATTCCATTTCTAAGGATGAATCTGCTGAAAATGTTGCATCAGACAGTATATAATATTGGTATACTTTATCCCTGCTTTTTAAAGCAGGCAGTATATTTGCTGAATGCATTGCATACATAAAAACAGAATATTCCGGTCTTAAATAAACAGGAGCCGCAACACTAGTAAATGCTCTTGGAATAATAGGTTCATTAACTCCAATAAAAACTCCATTACTGCAATATTTCTTTTCAAGAATACTACTTTCATCAATGGTAATAGAGTCAAGTGAACCATTCAGGAATCCATTTTTTAAATCAGATTTATAATTTGCTTTATCCGACATATAAGTATTAAGAATCATCGCATTAATAAATTCCGGGATCACATTAATACTTGGCCAGTGCGGATAACCGCTATTAGAAGTCACTACTTCATCAAATAACTTCTGGAGTGCAGCATTTGTAGGTGCAATAAGGGTGTTATTCTCTCTTACATTATAATTAGCCGAGCGAGCAGCAATTTCATTTGTAATATTTACCTGCAATTCAGGATATGTTATGCGGTATAAAGTATCTACTTCCAGACCCTGGTTTGCACCCAATTGATTAAATGTTTCTTCAAGATCAGGATTGAAACGTGCAAATTTGTAAATCATGCTGCTGAAAAGGGAATAATCATTTTCTCCTTTTTTAAGCAACTGGGCCTCCAGGTTCTCCATCGGGGGAACAACCTGGTCAATTAAATAAATAAATCCGTTTTCAGCAGGTATTTCGTCACTGATTATTTTACCATTTCCAAAATATATCTCCTCTCCCCCATCAAAAGGCCTGTTAAAATAAAAACTATAGTCTTCCGAATTATAACCATAATAATCCATATATTCCTTATAATACAGGGGTATATATTTCCTTGAATCGGTCAGAACCTTGCGGTAGGTGCTAGACTGGCTGGAATCGACAACGACATAATTCCCTTTCTCAAACGCCACCCATAATTTTTTATTAGGATTCTTTAACCAGGTTTGCCTTTTATAACCTCTGGGTACATTATAATATTTATCCTTGGGATTTATCCAACCCCGGTAATCCAACGTTCTGAGCTGTGTTTTGGTCCATCCGTTAAGAAGCACGTGAAAACGGACGATCCGGTTCAATTCGGCTGCCGGGATATTTTCAACCGAACCGGAATATTCAGGATGGTTGTCGAAAAATAGCTTAAAGGCATCGTCAGTTGGTGCAAAGATTGTATAATACCCGGTTTTTTCAATTTGCCCGCTTAAACCTGTCAATTCAAGGCACTTAATAAAAGCTGATACATTATCCTGCTTATTCAATTGGGTAAACAGCTTTCCTTCAAGTTGTGAAGGACTTTGATATACGGGTGAATCCAGATAAGTCTGACAGCCACTTAAACATAGAAAAACACCTGCAAACAAAATAAAGCAATGTTTTGATATATTCATTTAAGTAAATAAGAATCGTTAAAAATAATGTCGGTTAAGTAATCCAAACTTCCTCAATAATAATCTTGTTTTACTCATAGAGAAAAAATAAAATAATTTGTACTGTTGATTAATCTTAAAACTTATAAAAAAATTATTCAAGTCAAATTAAAATATAAGTTTCATTTAAAAACTATATGAAAGAGACAAGCCAGATAAATTTGTACTGGTAATTTATACAAAATTTTAAAAAAAAATAAAGTTTTCCTTCGAAATCAAAAATAATTAATTTATCTGATTGATATTCTGCATCTTAAATTTAAGTCAGATCCTTATTAAATTATCTTTAACTGTATTTGCGATTGAATTACTGAATTTGTTTATCCCAGAACAATTAAATCAGGAAGTCAACCGTACATCAGGTTAATTAATATAAAAAAAGTTTATAAAGATGAATTCAAGTTTGAAAAAATACCTGGCTATTGACTAAAAAAATAATAGTCTGTTATTCGAAAATTGGTGATATGAATATTGAATATCTGGAAATTAACAGAAGTTTTTTCATCATTCAACAGTACATTTTTTTTGTTCCTTACTCTTATATGCTGGCATTGTATAATAAAATATGCCAACACATGGCTCTGCTGCAGAATAGGTTTCCAAAAATAGAATATTCTCTTTTTTAAAAAATAACCCTGTAAACCTTTAAATAATGCAATTGAATATCAGACAGTAATAGTAAGTCATTAAACATATAAACAACATAAAAATCTAATTGGAAGTGGAAAGAAGTACTTTTTTAAGAATCGCAGGTGCATCTCTAGCTCTGTCACCTTTGAGCTTTATGACAAACTGCTCAACCAATGAAGTTATACCCTCATACCTGAAGGGATATGAAAAAGAGTTTATAAAGGATCCCCGGACTGCTGCTATTGAATGGTTCAGGAATGCCAAATTCGGCTTATTTATTCACTACGGGCTATACTCGCAACTTGGAAAAGGAGAATGGGTTCAGTATCATGATAAAATCCCAATCGCTGAATATGCAAAGCTAAAGGACCGATTCACAGCCGGGCGGTTCGACGCAAATGCCATCGCAGCACTTGCCGAAGCTGCAGGTATGAAATACATTACTTTAGTCTGCAAGCATTGCGACAGCTTTTGCCTCTGGAATACAAAAACGACCGAATTCAACAGCTTGAATTCTCCGGCAAAGCGCGATCTGGTAGCTGAGATGGCCAAAGCATGCCGGGAACACGGACTTGGATTCTTTATGTTTTACGAGCACGGTTTCGACTGGCGGCATCCACACGGTCCTGCACCCTGGGATTGGAATCTAAATGCTGTCCGTCCGGCATATGACCCACCGGATCCTTTCTATGCAACTCAAGATTCGTATGATTTTGGAAAATACCTTACTTATGTATATGATGGGATTACCGAATTATGCTCCAATTACGGTCCGAATGCTGGAGTATGGCTCGATGGAATTGCCGTTCCTCTCAGTGGGGATAAATCTAAGTTTAAGGTTCCGGAATTGTACAAGCATATTCGTCAACTCCAGCCACAGACACTGATATGCTACAAATCCGGCCTCTATCCTGAACTTGAGGATTTTATGGCCCCGGAAAAACCACAAATTGAAAAAGCAATTATGAACCGGGGAACAAAACCTCTTGAGATTTGCAGGACTATGCAGAAACACTCTGAGAAAGCACCAAAAGGTGCCCTGTGGGGCTGGCTCGACGGTGCAGATCATGTCACCCCTGACGAGGTCATGGAAATGCTTGCAGAGGCAAAGGATCTGGATGCTAATCTTCTTCTGAATGTCGGTCCGCTTCCAGATGGGTCGATTCATCCGGATGACATTGTCACCCTTAAGGAGGTCGGTCGCCGCCTCCGGGCTAACGAGTAATTTCTTTACAAACCATATATTTTAAAGACTATGAAAAGAACAATTTTTCTTATTACAATGGTTGCAATTGCAGCTATTGGATTCGCCCAGGAATCAACAATGAATCCTAAAGAAATGGCAGCGTATATGAAAAATGCCGCTCTCCGCACCAATCCCGATTATGTCTGTTTTGTGCCGGGCAGTTATGACAGATCTACCCGGGATTCGGATAATGAACATTTCCTGGTTTTTGACGGACCTGATGGCTCCCTTATGGCGATATGGACCCAGCACCAGGGAACATGGGCAGAAAATCAAACCCACA
>CAYOLQ010000100.1:0-12885 GCA_964404825.1 uncultured Chitinophaga sp. | reverse complement strand
AGAGCTTTGGAATACTGGGAAGATCTTGAAAGAATGGAATAATTATTGTACCTTTTATTTCTAAGAGCCTTAATATTTTATCCCATGAAAAAGTACAGGATAGTGTTACTCGCAGGATTACTTTTGCCCGCCCTCGCTATGTTCTGGTCATTCACAACTTTTCAGAACGCAAAACACCCCATTCTCCTGAATATTATTCAGAAATTTGAAGATTACTTTTCCAGATTACCGCAGCAAAAAGTTTATCTGCATTTCGACAAATCGAACTATCGGGCGGATGAAACGGTATGGTTTAAAGCATACCTCGTAAATGCAGGCAATCATAAGCCTGATAGCAGTACAAATAATCTGTACGCTGAACTGATTAACCCTTCAGGGTATATTGTTCAAAGTAAGCTCATCCGGATGACAAACGGATTTGGAAACGGTGATTTTTCATTTCAGGATACCATACCTGAAGGAGTTTATAAAGTGAGAGCTTTTACTAACTGGATGCGAAACCTGGGTGAGGATTTCTTTTTCGAAAAGGAGTTTTATGTGTCAAATCCTGATTTCAGTAGTTATGTAACCCGTGAAGAACTTCAGATTATTAAAAGGGAGAAAAGAAAAAACCTGAAAAAAGAAAGCAGGGTTGATGTGCAATTCCTTCCCGAAGGAGGACACCTGCTTGCAGGGATTGAGAATAAAATTGGATTTAAGGCTTTAAATGAACTAGGTCAGGGACTTCCCGTAAGTGGGTTTGTATTTGATTCTAAAGGCAATGAGGTAATTGAAATTAAAAGTTCCGATCTGGGCATGGGTTCTTTTCGTTTTACTCCCCTTGCTAAAGAGAAATATTCAGCTGTTCTTAAAGCCGGGGATGATAAAGAACTTAAAATAAAATTACCGGAAGCAATCGCAATGGGTGTTACAATCTCAGTAACACACGAGGTCCGCGATGTAGTCAGGATAAAAGTTTTAAATAATTTTGCCAGCGGACAATTTCCCGCTAATACTGCCTATTATTTGTTAGCTCATGTAAGGGGAGAAATACTCTACTCTCATGAATTTGATCTGAAAAATCCCGTCACTGAAGTAGATGTCAATACCTCCAAATTTCCTTCAGGAATAGTCCATTTCAGCCTGTTTAACATGTATTCACAAGCGGTAAGTGAACGGCTTATTTTTGTAAATAATCAGGATCAACTCCGGATGAATATTGAACCATCAGTGAACATTACATCTTCACGCGAAGATTTGACTTTACACCTGAAGGTTACTGATAAAAATGGTATTCCGGTTAAAGGCAATTTCTCTGTATCCATTGCCAATTCTGAAGATTCTCAAAACGAGAATTCCATTCTCTCCGAATTGCTTTTAAATTCCGATCTCAGGGGAAGAATTGAACAACCTGACTATTATTTTTCTGATCAGAGTCCTGAAAAGCAAAAACAACTCGATGATCTTATGTTAACCCAGGGTTGGACGAGAATTAGCTGGACGCGTGTTTTATCCGACACCCGGATCCCCCCGAAATATGAAAATGAGCGTGGAATTGTAATTACCGGAAAAATCACAAAGGAGTTTTTTGGTATTCCTCTCAGGGATATTAAAGTTACCCTGAGTATCATGAATGAATTTAATGATGTGTTCACCGCACGTTCAGGGGAGAAAGGAAAGTTCAGGTTCGAAAGCGTGGATTATCAGGATACTGTTTCGGTTACAATAGAAGCAGTGCGTGCAAGCGGCCGGCGTAACCTCTTGATTTTTGTTGATTCAAAAGAAGATAAAGAAGACAAGGACATGCAATATCAGACGCTTCAGAATCTGAAGCGGCATGGAACTCTGAACCAGTATGAAACACCTGAAGATCCATATAAGGATGATCCATTAGCAGAACAGAATAAAAGGCTTTACCGTCTTCATGAAGAGCCTTCGGGTGGAAATGTTATAATTATTGATGAGAGAACACAGAATTATAGCAGTGTCGGTCAAATCCTTGAAGGCAGAGTAGCCGGCGTAATGGTTACAGGAAACAAGGTAAATATTCGTGGAATTAACAGTTTGTATGGTAATACTGACCCTTTGTTTCTGGTTGATGGGATTCCGGTTGATGCGGACTATGCACTAAGCATGAATCCTTATGATGTCGAACGGATTGAAGTCTTAAAAGGACCCGAAACAGCAATTTACGGATCCAGAGGTGCGAATGGTGTTATCGCGATTTATACAAAACGTGGAAAGTTTATGAAAAAAGGTATCCTGGAATTTAAAATGCTGGGATACCATACCCCAAAAGAGTATTATAATCCAAAATATGAATACCGGGCAGATGATATTTTTGAGGACGACCGAATAACTATTCTATGGATGCCTTATTTTATAACTGATTCAGAGGGAGTAGGGAAAACTTCATTTCATACATCGGATGTGAAAGGCAATTTCACCATCCGTATCGAAGGCTTAAGTGAGGATGGGATTCCCGGTTATGCCATGACAGGTATTGAGGTAAAATAAATTTATTGCACCCAACTCCGTCGGGTGCAATAAATTTAATAGTCTATTGGATAATTGTCATTTCATCCACAAGGTGCTTTGCACCTGCATATTTATCAATTACAAAAAGCACATAACGGATATCCACATTTATGCACTTCTGTAATTCGGGTTCAAAGGCAATATCTCCGCTCATTGCTTCCCAGTAAGCTCACCTTTGGAATTCATTACAGGACTTCCGGAGTTACCCCCTGTAATATCATTATTGGTAGTAAAGCACACCGGTAGTTCACCATTTACCCCATATCGGCCAAAATCTTTATTTTTATAAAGTTCCTTTAACCTCTCAGAAACAACGAATTCCCAGTTGTTTGGATCTTCTTTTTCCATTACTCCGGAAAGCGTTGTTATATATTCATAACGAACAGCATCACGAGGTTTGTAATCACCTACGGTTCCATAAGTAAGCCTGATTGTGGAATTTGCATCGGGATAGAATTTTTTGTCGGGCATCATTTCCATGAGTCCTGCTAACCAAAGTTTTCTGCCCGAATCAACCATACCATCAAATTGTGCTGCTCCCTGATAATAACCCCTGATAGCATTGATCATAGAAACAGCTGCCTGATAAGCAGGGTCTTTTTCAAGAACTTTTGCATCGGGATTGGCAAGAAATGCTTCGAGTTTTTCCTTGTAGGGAAAGATGGATTTTTTGTAGAACATCTCATTGTACTTATCCAGATTTCCTTTGTATTTGGATTTAATTACTGAAAAATGGGCTGGCTGAAATTCTGCAGGTACATCCTTATAAAAAAGTTCAAGCATAGCTCTGCTTACTTTTTTATCGGTTGCAAGATTATAATCTTTATAAAACTCGTCTACCTTGGATTGCATACTTTTTGCTACTTTCAAAATCGAATCCCGGTTATCAGGAATCTCAGTTAGAACATTATGAAGACTCATGAACTGAAATGCAAAACCAACAGCTTCCATTCCCTGGAACATGGTTTCAAAAGCATATTGTCTGGCATTACTGTATGCTTTTCTGCCTTCAACTCCTTTTTCAATCATTCCCAAAGCTTCACCGTATTTGGTTTTACGGTCTGAATCAAGATTTACCCAATTTGTAAAAGCAGCTTCGGTATCTTTTTTCCTTTCAGTTACATTCAGCCTTTTCAGACCCTCTGATTGGCCGATGGAATATTTCCAGTAATTGCTTGAACGCGAATATTTTGAAGCATACTGAATTCGTACTTTATCGCTGGCCTGCATATCCTGCAGCATAAGATCCTGTTTGATGCCTCTTATTTTTATGCGGTTTGGATGTTCAATTCCCAGTACTTCATTAACCTCAAAAGATGTCATATAACGATCAGTACTTCCAGGAAAGCCCATAATCATTGCAAATGATTCTTTATCGTAACCTTTCAGGGAAACAGGCAGATAATGCTTTGGTTTCATCGGAATATTTTCGGGGGAGTATTCAGCGGGAGTTCCGTCTGGTGCTGTGTAAACCCTGAAAATGGAAAAATCGCCCGTGTGGCGCGGCCACATCCAGTTATCGGTATCTGCGCCGAATTTACCGATTGATTCCGGTGGAGCACCTACAAGCCTTACATCATTATAGGTTTCAAGTACAACAAGATAAAATTTGTTGCCATTGAAAAAAGAGCGTACAAACGCTTCATAATGAGTTCCTTCAGTGGCCTGTTTTATAATGTCTTTTGAAAGATTCTCAACAGTGCGATCCAGAACCATTCCGGAAATTCCTTCTTTAAGTTTTGGAGCAATCTGGTCGGTAACATCTTCAATCTTAACAAGAAATGATACAGATTTCCCGGGATTAGGCAATTCCTCAGCCCTGGTCATTGCCCAGAAACCATTTTTCAAATAGTCATGATCAACAGTACTATGACTCTGAATCTCCCCGTAACCACAATGGTGATTGGTAAGTAATAATCCCTCAGACGAAACCAGTTCACTTGTGCAGGAACCATGGTCAAGTGCACCAACTGCATCTTTCAGACTTGAATTATTAATACTGTAAATCTGCTCTGCCGTAAGCTCGAGTCCCATCGCCGACATTTCTGCCGCATTCGTTTTCTGAAGCAGGTTCAGAAGCCACATTCCTTCATCTGCCCTTACGGATACATTAATTGCAAGAATTAAGCCTGCAATAAGTGCTAAAACTTTTTTCATTAGCGTTTAATCTTAAGGTTTATAAATCATTTATTTTTTGAACTCACAAATATAAAACAATTTAGTACTGACAAACTGTTGGTTAGCATATTATCGCATTTTTACAATCCGATAGTTGATTTTTTTTATACTTCGCCTGCAAAATGCATGAATATGTCTGTAAATGACAAATCCAGTCTTAATTTAAAATTGTTTCCGAAGCATTTACTGTTATTTTTTTCAATACATTTAATCCCTTATGGAGAAAAAAATTCACATATACACCGACGGTGCTGCAAGAGGGAACCCCGGTCCGGGAGGCCTTGGAGTGGTTATGCTGTACGGAAACCATAGAAAAGAAATTTCCGAAGGTTACAATCATACTACTAATAACAGGATGGAATTGCTGGCTGTAATTCGTGGATTAGAAGCTATAAAGAGGGATAATTCCGAAATAGTTGTTTTTACCGATTCGAAGTATGTTTCTGAGGCTATTAATCAGAACTGGCTTTTTGGCTGGGAAAAGAAAGATTTTAAGAATAAGAAAAACTCCGACCTGTGGAAGAAGTTTCTTCCCTTATACCGGAAGCACAGACTGGAGTTTCGATGGGTAAGGGGACACGCCGGAAATGTTGAAAATTCGAGATGTGATGAATTAGCAGTAAAAGCCTCAATGGAAAGAAACCTGCCCGATGATACAGGGTATATTAGTGAGTAGGTTAGCTTGGTTCAGAAATTGGGTTACCTTATCCCTGAGTTTGGCTCTCATACTTTTCTCATCATTAAATATGCACCGTTTGAATCCTTCTCTTATCGATAGGCCAAATTTTATCAATTAAATACGTTAAAGTGTCAGGAATTTATTATTTTGGTTCGGTCTTAAAATGGATGAATGACAAATAACGAAATTATTCTGGAGTTTACAGGACACCTGACCTTCAGCACCATTGGCCGTTTACTCACATTGCTCAAGCATAAGATGGTTGAGAAAGGGATCAAGATAGGGATTTACAAGAGGATACTCGGAGTAATGATCGAAGCTCTTGAAAACATATATAAATACAGCGATCAATATCAGGACAATCAGATGATCGATAAAAACTTTCTTCCAACCTTCATTCTCGAAAGAAACGACCGCGAGTATATTATTAAAACCACAAGCCCCATAAAAAACTCTGATATTGCCCGTTTAAAAGAGAAAATCGAACTTGTTAACAGTAAATCCCCTGAAGAATTAAAGGTTTTGTACCGTCAGACTATCACCGATGGACATTTTACATCAAAGGGCGGAGCCGGATTGGGTTTAATTGAAATGGCAAAAATTACAAACAACACTCTGGGCTATAGGTTTGAACCCATAAACAAAGATTTTTCGCTGTATCACCTTACCCTTACATTTATTTAGAATTTTTACAGCCAGAGCTCTTTCATCCGGATTTTAATCTGAAATGAATCCGGTATTGGATTTTCACTGATTAAAACAAGATATCCACCACCGCCTGCTCCCGAGAGTTTCCATGCAAGTGCTTCATTCCTGAAAGTGTCAATGATTTTTTCAATCCGGTTGTTAAGCATGCCAGGGAACATTCTTACCTGCGACTCAAATGAATTTCGAAATCCTTCCGAAAACTTCTGAATATCCATGGCGATTAATCCGTCCCATGTTTTTTCAGCGGCAGATGTGAGTTTTTTTACGTTTTCTTCTGAAATGTGCGTATCCCGAAGTACATTATAATCTGCGGTCCGGGGCCACAATGTCAGCATATACAAGCGTTTTTCAAGCCAGTTTATTATAGCGGGATCAGAAATCGTTTCAAAAGCTGAAGGCCAGTATTCACCTTTTTCGTAATAAAATCGGTTTATTCCGGGCAGGGTAATACCAATAGAATCCTGTGAACCACTTACTTCCCTGGCCCCCGGATCATTATCATAACGGAATAGCATCTTTGCCAGTTTTTCCGGGCGTTCCATTGGTAAATGATCATTCCATAGTTCAATAGCCTTTTTCCTTGTTGAGGTTGCCATCCCTGAACGTTCATTAAATTCAATGGTTGGCTCAAGCGAAGCCGTTATCGCCCATCCCGGACAGAATTTCGAGACATAAGGCTGATCAATCCATGTTCCCGCCAAATCAATTCTGTAAGGTATGGGCTTGATGGAACGAAGGGCGGTTGTTGATCGTGCTGGCAGATTTGCGTGAGGTATTCTTTTAAGTACTTTATATTCAATACCAAGTTCATGGCAGATTTGTTCCTTATCGGGAGAATGTCCATCTTCATTTACAACAAATATATCCGGCTTTAACTCTTTCAAATCAGGAAGAAAATCGAGTATACCACTTCCTTTATTCACTTTTACTTCATGCACGCACGACAATGAGCTTAGCATATACAGACGTTCTTCTTCAGAATTAATCGTATCGCGGCCTTTAAGGTCTTTGATGGTTTTATCAGAACCCAGACCGATAAAGAGATTCCCAAACTGGGATGCTTCTTTTAGAAACGCTACATGGCCTGAATGGACCATATCAAAACACCCTGAAACAAATACTTTCTTTTTTTCTGTTGACATATAGTATCTCAGTTAAATCATTTTCATTGCCTTAGACAAATCTTCGGGAGTATCTATCCCAATACTTTCATGATCGGTAAGAGCTGTTTTTATTTTTAATCCATGGCTAAGCCATCGGAGTTGTTCGAGCGACTCGGCAATCTCAGGATAAGAAGGAGAAAGCTTTGTAATCTCCCGTAAAACCGAAGATCTGTAGCCATAAATACCGATATGCTTATAAAAAACAAATTCGCCAGGCCAGTCCTCTTTTGGGATCCCCCGTAAATATGGAACCGGCGAACGACTGAATATTAATGCAAAGCCATTGTTATCCAAAACAACTTTGGGCTTATTCGGATCGAAAATTTCCTCCGGATTGATAGTTTTCTTCACCAGAGTTGAGATCTGAGAATCAGGATCATCAAACAGACTTGCTAGCTGAGTTATTTGATCCGGTTGAATAAAGGGCTCATCTCCCTGGATGTTAATAACAATATCAAACTTTTTATCAGTTTCCTTTTCAATTATATCCAGAGCCTCAGCACAACGGTCAGTTCCGCTTCTGTGATTGGAAGAGGTCATAACTGCCCTCCCACCAAAACGCTTTACCTCATCTGAAATACGCTGATCGTCAGTGGCAACATAAACACTCTTCAAGACCAGAGAGGATTTTGAATACACGTGTTCGATAATCGTTTTGTCGCCCAGTTTTACGAGCGGTTTGCCGGGAAAACGGGTCGATGCATAGCGGGCAGGAATGATTCCCAGAATGTTCATTTACACTTCGTTTTAATAATTTCTCAAATATATCAATACCCTGAAAACTCAGGCAAATTTTGAGCTTTTAGCTAACAATTAGCCATCAATATTAGTAAAAATCCCTGAATTTTGTAATTTTGTCAGACAATTTGGATATTTTGTCAGTATAGTATTTTCTGAAAATCAATAATTCCTAAATTTACAAAGGGGAAATGGACATTCAATCTACAAAGCAACGATTTGGCATAATAGGGAATCACGAGGGATTAACAAGAGCTATTAATGTGGCCATGCAGGTTGCCTCAACAGATCTTTCGGTTTTAATTACAGGAGAAAGTGGAACGGGTAAGGAAGTTTTTCCTCAGATTATCCATTCTATGAGTTCCCGCAAGCATGGAAGTTATATCGCAGTAAACTGTGGTGCTATTCCTGAAGGTACAATTGATTCAGAACTTTTCGGTCACGAGAAAGGAGCATTTACCGGGGCACACGAATCACGCAAAGGCTATTTCGAAGTTGCCGACGGAGGAACAATATTTCTCGATGAGGTTGCCGAATTACCATTATCAACTCAGGTCAGGCTGCTCAGGGTGCTCGAAACAGGCGAGTTTCTCAGGGTTGGGTCGTCGAAAATGATTAAAACGAACGTTCGCGTAATTACGGCTACCAATATAGATTTGGCTACAGCTATTGGTAACGGTCGTTTTCGGGAAGACTTGTTTTACCGTTTAAATACAGTTCCCATAATTATTCCTCCCCTTAGAAAGCGGGGCGATGATATTTCTCTCTTGTTCCGGAAGTTTGCTGTGGATTTTGCTGAGCGTTACAGAATGCCCGCCATCTCTCTTACCGAAGAGGCTGTGAGAACTCTTCAGACTTACGAATGGCCAGGGAATATCAGACAATTAAAAAATATTACCGAGCAAATTTCTATTATTGAAAGAGACAGAGTAATAAATCCTGAGACATTATTAAAATATCTTCCCGATTTTAGCCGTTCTAAATTGCCGGCATTGGTTGATCGTAAGATTGACCATGACACCTTCACAAATGAAAGGGAGATTCTTTACAAGATCCTTTTCGATATGAAGAACGATGTACATGATCTTAAAAAACTTGTGGGCGACCTCATGGATAAGGGATCTATGAGTAGTGAATTTCACGAAGATAATGCTCAGCTGATTAAAAAACTTTACTCTTCAGCAGATACTCTCGATGCAGATGATCCGGCAGAAAGGGTTTTTATTCCCAAGGAAGATGAGGGACAGATTCAGGATACGGAAGAAATTGTTGAAGAATCCCTCTCCCTCGAAAATAAAGAAATTGAAATGATTCGAAAAGCACTGGAGAAACACCTTGGAAAAAGAAAATATGCAGCTGAAGATCTAGGGATTTCAGAAAGGACCTTGTACCGGAAAATTAAAGAATATAATATTGAATAGAATATGAAAGTTTCAGCCAGTTTTATTACTGCAATTCTTATTATTTTTCTGGGTGCGGGACCATCCTGTAAGGTTAGTTACTCCTTTACCGGCGTAACCATAAATCCTGAAATCAAAACCATATCAATTCAGTACTTCGATAACCGGGCACCACTCGTTCAACCGCAGTTAAGCCAGGTGTTTACGGAAGCACTAAGGGAAAAAGTACAGAGTTCTACCAGCCTTTCACTGGTAACTGGTTATGGCGATGTTGACTTTGCAGGGGAAATTAAAAATTATGAAACACGGCCTCAGGCTATTACCGGTGATGAAGTGGCTGCAAGGAACCGACTGACAATTACAGTCAGAGTTAAATACACTAATGAAATTGAGCCTGAAAAAAGCTTCGACTCAACTTTCTCAAGATACGAGGAATACGATAGTTCAAAAGATTTAACGAGTGTTGAAGATGAGCTGATAAAACTGATTGTGGAACAGCTTATGGAGGATATATTTAACAAAGCATTTGTAAACTGGTAAGGATTAAGGTCATGCAAAAAGAGAGATTTCAGGAATATCTTTACGATCAGGATTTTAGTAAATCAGATATTTCTGAATTAACAGAGTTAATGCAATTATATCCATGGTTTGGAACCGGGGCACTTATTTTACTCGTTTCGGGCAAAACTCAGAACGATCCGGGATTTAATACCTTACTTAAAAAATATGGTCTCTGCGTTACTAACCGTAATGAATTACGCAGGATGCTTCAATCGGTTTATTTACCTGAAAATCTGAGAAATGGTCAGAGGGGAAGTAATCTTGTTTCTTATGAAGAAACCCTTGTTACACAGAATTCCGGTTTTGAAGATCCCCACAATGAAAATGACAGTTCCCGGGATGATATAGTAATTCCAAGTGTTCTGGCAGACGACTCCCTTCTCGACTTTTCATATTCTTCAAAAAAAGCCGATGTTATAATTTCTGAATATACCCCTCATGAAGCAACAGATTCTGAAGAAATTCTGAATATAGATCCCGGAGAGGATAAAGATTTTACAGGATCAATTAGTGAGAAGGAACAGAATTTCAATCACTGGATTGGAAAATTGGGAGGAAGTGCTGAGGTTGAAAATGGCAGCAACAGTATGAATAAAATTATTGAAAGTTTTATTCAATCTGAGCCGGGAGTTATCAGGGCTGATAAGGTAACTGGAATTCAGGGTGACGTTTCCGGTAATAGCGCCGAGGAAAATGAAGGATTTATCACAGACACTCTGGCAAAAATTTATGTCAAACAAGGATTATACAATAAAGCCATTTATGCTTACGAGAAATTATGTTTGAAATATCCGGAAAAAAGTATTTACTTTGCGACGCAAATTGAGGAAATAAAAACCCTCTATATTAAAAAATAAGAATATGCATACCGTTTTTGTTATATTTCTGATTATCATCTGCATTCTGATGGTATTGATCGTACTGGTTCAAAATTCAAAAGGTGGAGGTCTGGCATCAAACTTTGCAGGATCAAATCAATATATGGGTGTCAGGAAAACTGCTGACTTTCTTGAGAAAGCAACGTGGACACTGGCATCAGCCATTCTGGTATTCAGTCTGATGGCTACCTGGAGTCTTCCCAAACAGGAAGAAGTAAGTAAATCCAGAATAGAGGGACAGTTTGACAATTCACGTCTGGATCAGCCAGGTGATGCTACTATCAACCTTCCGGAATCAGGCGAAAGCGAGCCCACAGAATAATCAGGGGAGAAAAAAATTCCATTGCAACGTATCAGTCCGATATTTGCAAAACTGATAATTTATTGAATAAGGTAAAAGGAAAAAGTCAGGCCTAGCGTGATGGTCTTAATTTTTTACTTTTGCCTTTTTTCTTTTACATCTTTCCTCAAAATGTCACAATGTCATTAATACTGACATTCTCCTTCACCTTCAGAAAATATTGTTATTTATCAGAAACACAGTTATTTAACCACCCGAATCCGGATCCCCCGGGAAAATGAAAAGAAAAAATGTCGGTAAGAACGACTGTTTTTATACATGGCACAGAATATGCACAGATAGACGCAAATACAGAAAAATTAGTTAAACCTATAAATTTACTCAAAATGGCAGAAGTTAAATTAAAACCATTAGCAGACAGGGTTCTTGTTGAACCCAAAGAAGCAGAAACAAAAACTGCAAGTGGTATTTTCATTCCCGATACAGCAAGAGAGAAACCTCAGCAAGGAAAAGTGATTGCTGTTGGTCCGGGTATAAAGGACGAAAAAATGGAAGTTAAAGTTGGCGACCTTGTACTCTACGGAAAATATTCAGGAACAGAAATCACCGTTGATGGAAAAGACTATTTAATTATGAAACAATCAGACATTTTCGCTATTGTTTAATACTTGTAATCCCTAAAAAAATTATAAAATGGCTAAAGAAATAAAATTTAATATTGATGCCCGCGATCATTTGAAAAAAGGTATTGATGCGTTGGCAAATGCAGTGAAAATAACCCTCGGACCAAAAGGCCGGAATGTTATTATTGAGAAAAAATTTGGTGCTCCTGCAATTACTAAAGACGGTGTTACCGTTGCAAAAGAAGTTGAATTATCAAATCATTTTGAAAACGTCGGCGCGCAGATGGTAAAAGGTGTTGCTTCGAAAACTGCAGATGATGCAGGTGATGGTACAACTACTGCTACTGTTCTTGCACAGGCTATTGTTAATGTAGGATTTAAGAACGTTGCAGCAGGTGCAAATCCTATGGATCTTAAAAGAGGTATCGACAAAGCCGTTCTGGCAGTTGTTAAAGACCTTAAGGCTCAGTCGAAATCCATTGGTGACGACAATAAAAAAATTGAACAGGTTGCCAGTATTTCAGCTAATAACGATGCAGCTATCGGAAAACTGATTGCCGAAGCTATGGGCAAGGTAAAAAGAGAAGGCGTGATAACCGTTGAAGAAGCTAAAACATCTGATACAACTGTAGAAATTGTAGAAGGTATGCAGTTCGATCGTGGTTACATCTCTCCTTACTTTGTAACTGATACCGAGAAAATGGAATGTGTTCTGGATAATCCTTTTATCCTTATTCACGACAAGAAGATCTCTACTATGAAAGACCTTCTGCCGATTCTTGAATCAGCCCTTCAGACAGGCAAACCATTGCTTATTATTTCTGAAGATGTTGATGGCGAAGCTCTTGCAACTCTCGTTGTAAACAAACTCAGAGGTTCACTTAAAATTGCTGCTGTAAAAGCTCCCGGTTTTGGCGACAGAAGAAAAGAAATGCTCGAAGATATAGCAATTCTTACTGGTGGTACAGTTATATCAGAAGAAAAAGGTCTTCGTCTTGACGGCGCAACTCTTGATATGCTGGGTCATGCAGAGAAAATTACTATCGATAAAGAGAATACCACTATTGTTAACGGTGCCGGAGAAAAATCCAACATCAGCGCAAGAGTAGGTCAGATTAAGAAGCAGATTGAGAATACCA
>CAYOLQ010000099.1:8261-12957 GCA_964404825.1 uncultured Chitinophaga sp. | reverse complement strand
GAAGCATCATGTGCTTACTCTTGCCACGAGTTTTGGAGGAAATCCGTGGGTGGCCAATTGTTTTTATGCTTATATGGAGGAGCAAAACAGCCTGATATTTACTTCATCCCGCGACACCAGGCATATTCGTGATCTGGAGGAGGGTGAAAGAGTGGCGGCTTCAATTGTGCTTGAAACGAGTGTTATCGGGAAGATTCAGGGCATCCAGCTAAAGGGAAACCTCTTTGAACCGGAAGGGGAGTTGTTGAAGAAAGCAAACAGGGTTTACCTGAAAAGGTTTCCTTTTGCAGTATTAATGGATACCACCCTCTGGGTGCTGGAGATAGATTTTATAAAGATGACAGATAACAGGCTTGGGTTTGGGAAGAAGTTGATTTGGGATAAAAGGGAAATTAAAGGAAGAAAGCACGGGCAAGAGTAGGTCCATCCACCGGGATAATTCTTTAATCAAACTGGAGTTAAATGTATAATCTCAGGAATTTTTACAGTATTCTGCATAGACTTTAGTGATACCTGTTTTTAGGGATATGCTGTCTTTCCATCCCAGGGAACGGATTCTGGATCCGTCCATAAGTTTCTGGCTGGTACCGTCTGGAAGTGACGAGTCCCACTCGATGTTTCCCCGATAGTCAACAATTTCCCTTACCAAATCTACCAATTCACGAATAGAAAGATCTGTTCCGGAGCCGATGTTGAGATGGGTATTGCGGATATCTTTTACAACCCGGCCGAATTTAGAGGGATCATCAACAAGGTCATTAAAATTGAGGTTTTCGAAGACAAATAAAATGGCGCTGGCAAGATCGTCTGAGTGAAGAAACTCCCGTCGTGGTGAACCTGTTCCCCAGAACGTAACACTCACCTTATCACCTTTGCTTTTAATCCCGAATTTCTCAAGACTTTCTATAATATCTTTTTCAGGGGATGAGCCATTGTGTCCGAGTACCGGATGCTTGTCAAAATCTTTACGAAGGTTGACAAAATTGTTGTTCAGTAAAGATTTACCCAGATGAAGTTTACGGATTATAGCAGGAAGGACATGTGATTTTTCGAGATCAAAGTTATCACCGGGGCCATAAAGGTTGGTTGGCATTACCGAAATAAAATTGGTACCATACTGAAGGTTGAAGGATTCGCAAAGTTTGATACCGGTGATTTTGGCAATGGCATATGGTTCATTGGTATACTCAAGTTCTGAAGTCAGGAGAGATCCTTCCTTCAGCGGTTGAGGAGCGGATTTGGGGTATATGCATGAACTCCCCAGAAATATCAGCTTTTTGACATTATGCTTATAGCTCTGAAAGATAACATTGTTCTGGATGAGAAGGTTTTCGTAGAGAAAATCGGCACGATACTGATTGTTTGCCATAATTCCACCAACCTTTGCCGCAGCAAGGATAACAAATTCTGGTTTTTCCTTAGCAAAGAACTCTTCTGTTTTAAAAGAATCTTTCAAATCCAGTTCCCCATAGGTCCGGTGAATAATGTTGGTGTATCCGGCAGCAGTCAGTTTGCGGTGGATAGCAGAGCCAACAAGGCCGGTATGGCCTGCGAGGTAGATTTTGGATGTATAGTGCATGAAGTAGATTTGTTAAGTTCAAGGGCAGAAACGCATGGCAAAAGCAAAAATATCAGCTTTTAAAATGTGCACCAGCGATGTTGACTTTACCATGTTTATTCATAGTATCTCATTGAATCGTGCCCCATATCGCGTAATGCTTTTTCACGCTCCATGAGTTTCATATCGCTGATGATCATTTCGTCAACAAGCATCTGCAGAGTGTATTTTGGTTTCCAGCCAAGAATTTTGCTTGCTTTGGAAGAATCGCCAATAAGCAGATCCACCTCGGTAGGACGGAAGTATTTCGGATCCACCTCCACAACACACTTTCCGACGGAGTCTTTTGACAGAACAGAATTTTCAGGAATGTTCAGAATCGCTTTGATATATGCTTTTTCATTTGTGCCTGATCCTTTGAATTCCACTTCCACCCCTGCTTTGGCAAAGGCCATGGTAATAAATACTTTGACAGACGTTGTTATTCCGGTAGAAATTACGAAATCCTGAGGACTATCCTGCTGAAGCATAAGGTACATGGCTTCCACATAGTCTTTGGCATGACCCCAGTCTCTTTCTGCATTCAGATTTCCTACATATAGTTTATCGCGGAGTCCGTAAAGGATTTGGGACACACCACGGGTTATTTTTCGGGTAACAAAGGTCTCTCCTCTTACAGGAGATTCATGGTTAAAGAGAATTCCGTTGCATGCAAACATTCCATACGCTTCGCGGTAGTTGATGGTAATCCAGTAACCGTAAAGTTTAGCTACGCCATATGGACTGCGGGGATAAAAGGGTGTTTTTTCTGTCTGTGGAACTTCCTGCACAAGTCCGTAAAGTTCGGATGTTGATGCCTGATAGAACTTTGTTCTTTTGGTTAACCCCAAAAGGCGGATGGCCTCAAGAATACGGAGTGTACCCAGGGCATCGGAATTAGCGGTATATTCAGGTGTTTCGAACGATACCTGCACATGACTCTGTGCCCCGAGGTTATAGATTTCATCGGGTTGTACTTCCTGAATGATACGGATAAGGTTGGTACTGTCGGTGAGATCGCCGTAATGAAGTATAAAATTTTTATTTTCAACATGAGGATCCTGGTACAGGTGATCGATACGATCCGTATTAAACATTGAACTCCGGCGTTTTATCCCGTGAACGATATATCCTTTTTTAAGAAGGAGTTCGGCGAGGTAGGCACCGTCCTGGCCGGTTATGCCGGTAATGAGAGCTATTTTTTGCATTTATGGTGTTTGTTGAATGTTTAATCACAGATGGATGGTTTTCAGAACCCAAAGTTAACACCGAAGTTAACCGTATTGGTTGTTCCCCAAAAAAATTCCGGACTAAAAGTAATCAACGCATCCGAATCCCCCGAAACTTTTTTATGAATGTACCCAAAGTTTAGATAAAGGTCATTTATTGGCTGCCATGAGGCGGTAAGTTCATAACTCCGGCTTTCGAAGACAACCGGAATAAAGGGGCTTATGAATGCCCGGGGCATGGTACCGAGGGCGGTATGGTCGGGTCCTTTGATGATATCGGTATAGGAAACCCGGAAAACAAGGTTACGTATGGGTTTCCAGCCGATAGTAAGAAATAGTTCTTTGGCGTTATCGGTGAGATAATGGCCAAGGTTATACTTATTGGATTCGAATGTGGTTGTGGGAATAAAATGTTTATAGGTTAAGGCATTTGAGACAGTATACTCGGATCCCACGAAAACATCAGGAATAAGGTTTGAAATCCTGAATCCGGCTTTAAGCCCTGCGAAGTTGTGTTCTTCTTTGATCTTTATCCGGTCCATGGCCAGTTCATCGATGAACAGGGTAGCGTAGAGGTGAAGGTGGTTGATGTTTTTTGAAGATATATCAAGGAACATCTGAGAGTTCATATTCTGGATTCCGGAAGTGAGATTATGATCGATGGCTTTAAAAAACATAACGGGAATCAGGTAAGCAGGATGAACCTGATCGTAATCGTAAATAATACTGTTTCCGAGGGAGATGCAAAGTTTTTGAACAGGATAAAAACTGAATAAATTGGCAGCCATGAATTTGGACTGGTAAAATATTCGTCCGGATGTGCCGTATGCGTTGGAGATGGTAAAAGTACGACTGCTGTCTACAAGCTCGGAGTTGAGCCACGCATGAGTATAGTTGAATTCGAACCATGAGACGGGTTTTACATTCAGGTCGAGATGCACAAAGGCGGGAGTGTGACCCGAGAAAATGCTTGCCCCGTTGTAGTTTGTTCCCCATTCGAAATTATCTTTTACGAGTCCGATATGACCTGTTTTCCAGGCATAGGTAACTCCACCGCGTATTTCTTCGAATTCGGATTTACCCTCGGAATCCAGCTTAAAGTTGGAGCCTGGGGTTTGTTTATCGAGGAATGTGGGAGAGAAGATTTGGGAGCTGATGTGGTTGTCGCGAAGGCTTACGTAGAAGCCCCAGTTTCCAAGGGTAGCGTTTGCTTCTGCGCCATTCCACCAGTGGTATTCGAAGGCGTTTTTGTTTATCCATGTGTTGGCACCCAGGATGGGGTTGATGGAGATGGAGAATGAAGAATCGCGGTAATGGAAAAGATTTGTATGGGTGAAGAATTTTTTTGAGGAGGATAATTCCTGGTTGAAATCGTTTTTGTAGAATGCAAGTTCCTTGCGTTGACGGGGTGAAAGATCTTCTGTATCGGGAGAATCCAGAAGGATGGATATTTGGAGAAATGACAGGGGTTTGATAGCGGGGTTATAGTCAACAGGAATCTCAGAGAGAAAAGAGTATATATTGTTTTGTTGGGGGTGGACTGGGAGGTATTGGGAGAAGAGGGGGTTTGTGGCGAAAATGACGAAGAAGGCTAAGAGCAAGGGCGCGAGGGCACGAGGGGAAAAAGTTAAGCGCAAAGGCGCAAGGGCGCAAGGGGAAGCGCAAATGAAGAAGAAGATTAAGCGCAAAGACGCGAGGGCACGAGGGGAAGCGCAACGAGTATTTTGCGTTTTACTTTGCGCCCTTGCGCCCTTGCGCTTCAAAATGACGTTAAGGAAAGCCCCAAAAAAAGTTAAGCGCAAAGACGCGAAGGCGCGAGGGGAAGCGCAACGAGTATTTTGCGTTTTACTTTGCGCCCTTGCGCCCTTGC
>CAYOLQ010000099.1:0-8161 GCA_964404825.1 uncultured Chitinophaga sp. | reverse complement strand
GGGAAGCGCAACGAGTATTTTGCGTTTTACTTTGCGCCCTTGCGCCCTTGCGCTTAATAATTGTGCCCTTACGCTTCAAAATAGCGTTTTTTATAGATTTAGAGATTATTGACAAGTCTTTTGATATTTTCCTTCAAAAAGTCCGTGTTAAAATTAATCAATAATCCTAACTTAAGGTTAGATATTTTTAAGTAAGTTAAAAGCTGCATTTTGTGCACCGGGATTAATCTTTCTACTGCTTTTACTTCAATAATTACTTTATTTTCTACAATAATATCTGCTCTGTAGCCAACATCCAGCTTTAAACTTTCATAGATAAGAGGAATGGCTTTTTGTCTTTCAATAAATAGATTTTGTTTTGAAAGTTCATATGCTAATATCTCATCATACACAGATTCAAGAAGACCAGGACCAAGGTATTTATATACTTTAAAGCAGGTTGAAACGATGTCTTTAGCGATGATATTTTCCTGTTTTTCCATATGCATTTTACGATTCATACTTCTTAATGTATGAAAAATAAAAATCTCGGTATCATTTGTAAATTATTTTAACAAAAATAAGAGCATTAAGCGCAAAGACGCCAAGGGGCGGGGCTTTGCTCCGCTGAAGCTACGCGAAAGCGGGGGGAAACGTAAAAAGAATTTGTTTGCGATTTTCTTTGCGCCCTTGCACCCCTGCGCTTCAAGATTGCGGCTTGGCGCCTTTGCGCTTAATCTTCTATCCCGAGCGCGCCTTCTTAAAGAATATATTATTAAATGCTCTAAAGAAATACCGTAAATCTGTCCGAAGAGGGTGTTTCTCATAAGCTTCCAGGTATCTCATCTCCGATTCCTGTATTTCATCGAGGGTTTTGGGCATATCCGCATAAAAAGGAGGAACGAGGCCGGGTTTGTGTTTGATACGGCGTTCCTGAAGTTCTTTTGAATACAGGTCGAAATACTGCTTACTTATAGGTCTGACGCCGACGATTTTTAGATCCCCCTTTAAAAAATTGAAAATCATAGGTAATTCATCGATCCAGAAGGTACGGAAGAACTTTCCAAGACGGGAGATCCGGAAATCGTCCTTAAACTTCCCTCCTTCATCAAGGTTATTTGTAAGGTATAAATAATCCTGCAGGTATTCTGCGTAAGGATGCATGGTGCGTAACTTGTAGACTTTTATCATTTTACCTCCTTTTCCCACGCGAACAAGCTTAACGAAGGGTCCATAGGTAGGATTCATATCATAAGCCGGTTCCTTTATTTTCCTGGCTGAAAAGTAAAGCAGGTTGTTAATGGTTTTTTCCTCCATTATTTCGAATCCGCAGGAATAGAGGCGGCCAAGAACCTCTGCTCTGGCCATTACCCGGTTTTCGCCCCGGGTAAGGAAAAAATATATCTTTTTTGTGACGATAAATTTAGGGAACACCCTTTTAACAATAAAGTCGAGTGTGTACATAATCCAGTTAAATACCGGGGGATATTTTTTTAAAATTCGTTGTTTTCTTTGTGCCCCGGTTTCCACAGTGCTGATAAAAACCCCTCCTTTAGGAATCTTACGGTTAACGGCTTCGAAAAACTTATTTACGTATTGGATATCGTTGACCCGCTTAAGGTTAACAATTTTTTTAAGATATTTATCCGGTTGCAGCTGAATGTTAAAGCGGGTTGTTGTTGAAATAACAAGGCTGTGCGGATCGCTGATATCCATATGCCGGCTTATAAAACCAAAAGCTTCTTCACCACATTCCTGGGTAATACTTTCACGGATTCCGGCATCATCGATGGAAATATCTTTAAAGTTAATAGCCTTTCTTACTTTTTTTATGTCGATTGCCTTCGGTTGCGGGTCGGTAATGTCGGTAGCATTTTCAACCGTATGAATCAGAAGATAGTCGATGTTTGCCAAAACAATCTCGGTAATGGTTGCGATGATAATTGTTCCAAAGAATATGAGTCTGGAATATTCTGTAGAACGGAGGGCAACAATAAAAATGGAGATTACTGCAAGAGCATAAAAGTTTGAGATAACGATACGGCTAAGAATTTCTTTTAATCCGATGGTTTTGACGATATGGTACTTTTTAAGACTTACACCAGAAATAATCCAGGAAGTGAACAATACTGATAAACCGATTAGATAATTTACGTTGAGGTATGAGCTAGGCTCCGGTTTGAGCAGTATCATAAGGAAGAAGCTGCCCATAAGGACAATAACATCAATAAAGAATAGCAGGGTGGGTCGGGTCATAAGGAGAAGAAGCTACTAATACCTGATTGTTAAAGTTTACATTATAGAGACCTTAACAGCAAAGGTATTGAAGTTTGGGGAGAGTGCAAATTTTGGGGGAAAGAGTTTGGGGGGGGATTGAGGAGGAGGGTGTGGAGGGGGAGAGGGAGAAAGGTGAAGGGAATATTGCAGGTATTACTTATTACCTTAGAGCATTGTTAATGAATAAAGGTTAAGAGATGATGGAAGAATGTTTTACAAAAAACCACTTCTTTATTGTGTTTTTTGCGCTTTGCGCGATTAATTCTTTTACCCAGAGGACAGGGTTGTCGGTCCAGCGTTGGGGGTGAAAGGTCAGCATAGCAGATTTTGGAAAGGAATTATTTTTTATTGACTCAATCATTTGAGAGGTTGAGTGGTAAACAGGGAATATGTTATTTACAGGAATCATACTATCCCCTTTCTCTATTTCAACATTGGCATTTCTTTCAGCCTCATGTTTTGCGGGTTGTTGATTAACAAAACCTGTGGGGTTAAGTACGGAAATTTTGTCGCGGACAGAAACCTTGTTTCCATCCCACATTCGTCCGGTATCGGTATAGTAGGCTACTTTCCGAAAGTCGATATCGAAGTAGGGTTCACCGATAATGCCCAGATTGCGATAATTATATTTTTTCCAGATATCACGGTTATCAAAAGGGGAGCGTGGGCTTCCATGCATGCATATTGTGTTCACAGGAACCAGTTTCCGCAGAGTTTCAAGGTTTCGGCAAAATTCGTCATATGCTTTATCCACATTTCCTTTGCATGTGTCCATCGTTTCGTAGTGATATCCTATTTCGTGACCGAGGGAGGCGATTTCTAAGATTATTTCTTTGTTGTAGCTAACCGGAACCTTTCGAAAATAATAAGAAGCACTAATATTATTTGCTCTTTGAATTTTGGCGAACAGGAGAGAATTTTCCGGGAGTTTATCAACATCGTGACGAAGAATTACCAGCTTTCGGGGAAGTTTTTCAAAATAATTTTCAAAAGTTAGAAATGAGTATTCAGAACTTTTTATATTTAATAGAAAACGGGTATATTGATTCAGGGAAAAATCCATTTCAGATGCAACAAATCAGAAGGTAGGACATAGAAATTATATTCACTTTAGAATTTGGATATTCATACAAACTCACGTTCAATCTGATAAAATAGATTCTCTTAATCTTTTAATTTAACGGAGATCATTATCCAAGGACTCTGAGAAATCCATTTATTAAGATGAAAAAATTTCTCAAAAAAAGCAAAAACACTGACTAAAGTATTATCTGCTGTCAGAGGCATTGGTATCCAATTCATACCTTCAATATCCTTTATAACGAAGCCATTATCAGCAAGAATACTTTTTAGTTCCTGGAGATTCACTTCATGGTAGGCCTGAGCTTTTTTTCTGACATGCCAGAATCTTCTAAGCAAAAAACGCCAGCTATCCGGATTTGTGTAGGAAAATACAAAAACTCCATTCGGATTCAGTAAGGTTTTTACTTTCTGAAAAAAGGCATTTTTATCCTGGAAATAGCTTAATACTTCAACCGAAATAATGAAAGGAAATGTTTCGGTGATTTTGGTTGTCATAAAATCAGAGCAAATAGTTTTAATTTTACTGTTTCGTGCTTTTAATATTTCTATAGCTTGCTCGTTTATATCAATAACAGTAATATCATTACAATACTCAAGGAGAGGAATAACGAATCTTCCAGATCCTCCACCAATATCTAAAATACTTCCAGGAGTTTTAATTAAATTCTTCAGAATGAAGTTATATTCACAATTGAATTTATAGTGACCACTTTTATTGTTGTAAGTTTTGTGGTTTTCTACGTCCCAGCTATAAGCCATAAATTAATTTTTTTTCTAAAGATTACTTTATCACAATTATTCAAATCTAAATCAATGTCTGAAAAATTATTATTCTCAAATTGAATTCTAAGTATTATCAGAAAATTTTTCTTGGAAAGCCGGATCATCCCGGAGTAAATTGAAACTTTCTGGATATTCTTCAATAAACCAGACTAATAATGCAGTAAGATCAATTTTGTCAGAAATTATTTTGCCTCTTTTCTTTTGCCAAACTTGTTTATAGTGTGGAGTACTCAGAATTTCCTCTACTTTTTCAAGTATACCCGAATGGTTTGAAAAATTGTAAACAGTACCATATTTTTCCTGGTCTTCATTATTTGTAGCATGGATTTTATTTACATAAATTGTCGGAACACCCAACAATCCGGCTTCTGAGGCTAATGTAGCGCCCTCACTAATTACAATCTCAGCATAATTTACAGCATGATGAATCATATGAGGTGGTAATTTTATTTGGTAAGGAGACAACTCAGGAGGTAAAATAGATTCTGATGAAATAAATACTTTAAACCGCTTGTTTAGTTTTGATACCAATTGGATTTTTTCTTCAATACTTAAACCCCGATTTCCCACATCGTGACTAGCTTTCCATGATACAAAACGTAATATTGCATATTTTTCATCAGACTTAATGCCCAATAAGGAATAAATTTCACTTGAAGGAGTAAAATATTTTGGATGAAGATACGCAAGCTCATGATAGCTTCTATATAGAATCTGTTTTGATCCAAGATTTGCGCCCAATACATCAGGAGATAAAATAGCTTTTGTGAAAGGTCTGTATAATCTCACCTGTTCCATATTTCCAGTGTCCTCCAGCGAAATGTGAGGCTTATGTTGAAAAAGAGCTGCATGAGATGCATAAAATGATCCATGACTTAGATAAATATCAGGTTTAAACTTAATGGCAGTTAAGAGCATTTTCAAGTCAAACTTAATAAGGCCAAAGAGTTTCCCCGGGATTGAAGAAAAATGTTTACCAAAAGAAATGAATTCAAAACCAAAACTTTGTAATAATTCCGTTTCGAATTCTTTTTGACGGACAGTGAATAATATCTTATGCCCTTTTTGATTCATTATTAAAGCAAAATTCTTAAATAGGTGAACATGACCAGGATGGCCGATATCAATTAAAATTCTCATTTTAGTTTTCTTAATAATTTCCATCCCTTCAGACCTACAGTGCCAATTTTATAAAACAATGGGTTATTTATTTTCTCATACCGCCCAAAGTTTACAGTTTTCCCACCAAATTGCATTTTATAATTTCTTACACCATAACTCTTTCCGGGAGCACCGGCTCCTCCAAAATCAAAGCATTCAAAATCATTTAATTTGCCCCACTTAAAGACTTCCCATGGAATCAAATCATTAGGGTGTTTTGAGTAAAATTTTCTTTTACTACCCGCATAATAGTTATAAATTGTTTTTTTGTAGTTTAATGTAAACATACACCCAATTATTTCACCCTCATATAATGCTACAAAATTACCCAGGCGAAAAGAATCATTAGATTCATTACTAAGGTTTTTAAAAAGTTCAAAAGTTGCTAAGGGCAGATTGGCAACTTTGTAAACTTCTTTTAGTATTTGATAACTTTTTAATAACGAATCCCTATCATTTCTCAACTCAACTGTAACCTCATTTTTAATAGCTTTTTTAACTTCATTTCGTCTTTTTGAATTTATATCCGACCACAATTCTTCTTCAGTCTTTTTCAGATCGACAATTATATTTAGATGGTCTTTATATTTATATCCATTTTTATTTAATATTTCACTAAAGAATGAAATATCATCCAGATTTCTGATCTGAGAGTAGATAGCTCTGCTTTTTATAGTTTTATTATGTTTCGAAATTAATTCATCACAAATAGCCATCTCATTATTTTCCACCAAAGGTCCGCCCCATGTTATTGACCGGGCTGTAGGATAGCCAATGAAACCCTTATATTCCTGAATTATGCAGGATTGTTGCAGACCAACTATTTCACCCTTGGAATCAATTGCAAAAACACAAACGGGTTTATATAAAGGGGTTAAAGAAAATGCTTTAAAAACTTCCGGTGAATGAAACACATTGCCTTGTGGGTGTTCAATATTAAAACGAGTCCAATCGCTTAATTTAATATCCTTAATGTCAAAAATTATAGAATAAGTCAACCTGATCTAATTAATTAGATTGTTATATTTTTCAATTATTTTATTCGCAATGTTTTCAGAATCTAAACCCAAATGAATGATTCTGTTTCTTCCAGAAGTTCTGCCCTGGAATTCGATACATCTCCTAATCTGGCGTGAGATATTATCAGGATTATCAGTACAAAGGTAGCAGCCATCAACTTCACTGATTATCCTTTTAACATCACCAACATCAGTACTTACAATAGGACAATTACATGACATTGCTTCTTTGATAACATTTGGGGATCCTTCCCACTTTGATGTGAGCAGTATCAGATCGGCTGCATTGTAGTAGGCCACAAGATCTTTATTTGGTAGATTATATAAGGTGTGTAGATGGATGTTTGGTAAATTCAGGACATTCACAGCTTTTTCAGCCAGAAGGTAGTTTTTTTCCTTTCTTCCAGGATCTGAGACAAAAATAATATTAACGCCATTAGGGAAATTTACTTTTTTAATCGATTGTTCTTTTGGTGCAGGTTTAAATACTTCAAGGTCTACACCATTTGGAATTACACACGTGTTCAAGAGAAAGCTTTTTTTTTGCAATTCAGCAGATTTCACAATCACCAAGTTCCAACTAAATTTTGCAAAAATCCAGATTAAAATCCCGGAATACCATCTTGCGTAAACGTCACTACCCATTAAAGACACTATGATAGGTTTTGCTCCACTTAAGGAAGAAACAATTCCACTTAAAGAATAATGTGCATGAATAATATCATACTTATTGCCCCTTAAATATTGTCTTAACTTATTGATATATAAAATATATCCCTTAGCACCCTTGCCTGTTATAGGAAAAATATCCACTTCAACGCCTGCTTTAATCAGGGAATTCACCTGATTCTGTATAATAGGAGATATTCTGTATTCACTATTTCCACTACATACGAACAGAACTTTCATATATTATCCTAAATTTTCCAGTACCGCTTTTGCTCTTTGGTTCCAACTGAATTTTTCCATAGCCAGTTTTCTTGCATTTCCGGCTATTTCAGCAGGGTAATCTGTATGGATAGCTTTATCAAACTTTAGAGCTAAATCTTCGAATGAATCAGGCTCTGCTAAAAATGCATTTTTCCCATGTGAAAGCACCTCTCTTATTGTAGGAAAGCCATGCGCAACGATTATGCGTCCGGCGGCCATATATTCAAAAAGTTTTAGGGGTGAACAGTAATTTATCGTTGGTACTTTTGATGACCATAATGCCAGAAGAACATCTGCCGAATAAAGGTAGGCCGCAATTTCATTATGGTTGATAACACCCAGAAAATCTATATTATTGATATTTTGTTTAATACACTTATTTTTTAAGTCCGGAATTAATTCCATCGGACCACCAACAATTTTAAAAGTTACATAACTATAAATTCCTGCAAGATTCAGAATAGTTCCAATTTCACGATCTTCATAAAGGCTTCCCAAATACAAAACAATTTTTTGATCCGGGGGAAAATTCAGTAACGAACGAGCTTCTCGGAGGCTTAATTCAGTTTTAAAAAGCTTATTGGAAAAACCATCATGAAGTGGCAGCATCTTACTCTCGGGTAAACCTGTTTTTATCCAAAAAAAAGAAAGGTTTTTACTGATCGGGATAATTTTAATTATGTTTTTTCTTTTCGAAACCCGGATTAATAATTTTTTTAATATCCGGTCAACTACCTTACTTTCATTATGAAGAAGGGAATTGTGGGACTCGTAGCAATATGAAATGTTTTTATTAAAAACGGATGAAAACAATATAACTATATCTCTTGTGTATACCATGTCAGGTTTGTGCTTCCTGATAAGTCTCAAAACATAAATAAATAACAAAAACCGGTTCAGCCGCTGATTTTTAAACCATTGAACATAGT
>CAYOLQ010000098.1:0-12992 GCA_964404825.1 uncultured Chitinophaga sp. | reverse complement strand
AGGAAATATAATAATAATTCAGGCTAATGTTTAAAAGATTACGTTCATCCGAACTATCCGAGAAAAGCTTTATTGAAATTATCACAGTACAAATCCAAACAGATTTTCTCTATTATCTTAATAAACGGAATGATTTTAGATAATTTAAGTTAGAATAATTTTTGAATTATGATCAGGAAACCATGGAATAACGATAAGGAACTCTTCCATTTTATTCGCAATGAATTATTTGTTGCAGTAGTTGGGGATATCATGGATAAAATGGGTTATCAGCACCAGTTCCTTCCCCCTCAGATCCAGCCATTGAAAGAAGATATGTTCATTGTTGGCCGCGCCATGACTGTTCTGGAAGCCGATTGTTTCGAAACATTAAGCCCGGATTCTTCAAATCCACTTATGAACAAAGCATTTGGTTTAATGCTTGAGGCGCTTGACGACATAAAACCCGGCGAAGTATATATCTGCTCAGGATCTTCTGCCAATTATGCACTTATTGGTGAACTGATGATGACACGTGTTAAAATGTGTGGTGGAGCCGGAGCAGTAGTTAATGGTTATTCTCGTGATACCAAAGGTATTTATAATGTCGGGTTGCCTGTATTTTCTTACGGTCCCTATGCCCAGGATCAGGCTCCCCGTGGAAAGGTAATTGATTTCAGGGTACCTCTTGAGATTAATGGTGTCCGGGTAAATCCGGGCGACATAGTAATGGGCGACATCGATGGGGTTTGCATTGTGCCGCAAAATATTGAAGAAGAAGTATTTTTAAAGGCTCTGGAGAAAGCACGAGGAGAACATATCGTTCTTAAGGCCATCCAGGGCGGGATGAGTGCTGTTGAAGCCTGGAAAAAATATGGTATTATGTAAGCGATTAATAATGTAACTCTTGTAAAATTAAAAAACTTTATGAAAATAAGCGATGTAAAAGTTTGGCTTGTAGAAGGTGTCAAATATAACTGGACTCTCCTGAAAATTTATACCGACGAAGGTCATTCAGGTGTTGGCGAGGCCACCAACTGGCCCGGAAGCCAGGTTATTGAAGCTGCTGCAAAGGAAGCCGGGCAGCGGATAATAGGAATTGACCCGATGCGTACCGATTTCATCTGGACAAAACTTTACCGCGATCTGAACTGGATTGGTCCTTTTGGTGCCAGCATGTGCGCAATTAGTGGTATCGACATGGCCCTGCTCGATTTAAAAGCGAAAGTTCTCGGAGTTCCAATGTATGATCTGCTGGGAGGCGCTTTCCGCGATAAGATCAGGCTGTACGCTAATTATTGGTTCATCGGTGGAGGTCATAATCCACAGGATTATGCCGCACAGGCAAGAAAAGTGATGGCTGCTGGTTTTAAGGGTGTTAAATTTGATCCTTTTGCACATGTTAATTACCTGTACGGTGAAGATCTGAATACCGACCTGGGATTATCGAACGAACAGCAGGATCGTGCTTTTGAAGTCAGTAAAGCAGTGAGGGAGGCAATAGGTCCTGATGCCGACCTGATGATTGAAACCCATGCCATGCTGAATTTCAAGACTGCTGTAGCAATGGCTGAACGACTGGCCGACCTGGATATTACCTGGTACGAAGAACCTGCAGGACCAGAAAGTGCATCTACTTTACGCACCATGCGTGAAAGAATTTCACCTAAGGTTTCTATATGCGTAGGAGAGCGACATTATACACGATTTGGAATCCGTGATTTGCTCGAAAAACAGGTAGTCGATGTGATCATGCCCGATATAACCAGGTGCGGTGGTCCCTCCGAAATGAAGCGGATGGCCACGATGGCCGAAGCCTATAATGTCCTGCTTGCACCCCATAATCCTAACGGGCCATTGTCAACTCTGGCAAGTGCTCATGTTTGTGCATCTGTCCCCAATTTTTTCCGCCAGGAATTTATGTTTAATGATGTTCCATGGAGGGATACAGTAATTGATCATCCTATATCTGAAATGATCAGCGACGGACATTTGCAAATAAACGGGAAACCAGGTTTGGGAGTGGATCTGGTTGAATCAGAAATGGAAAAACACCCGGGAATACGGATTGCAAGAAGTGGGTTTTATATCTAGAATTATGGAAAATATGGAAAAGATTGTTGGAAAGAATGCAAAAAAGATATTGGTCACAAGGATATTCCCTGAAATCGGAGTAGAAATTCTTAAGGAATCCGGATTCGAGGTAACTGCATGGAACCAGGAAAGACCAATGACCCCGGATGAGTTATCTGAAAATACAAAGTCTCACAATGCATTATTTTGCACAGTAACTGATCAGATTAATGAAACATTCCTTCAGGAGAATAAGCATCTGGAGATTATTTCTCAGTTCGGTGCAGGATACGACAATATCAACATACCGGTAGCGACAAGTCTTGGCATACCAGTAGGATTTACGCCTAATGCTTTGAGCGAGGCAACAGCTGATATTGCATTTGGTTTGATGATTGCAACTTCGCGAAAAATGTTCCACCTGCATAAAAAAATTCTAAATGGAACATGGGATTTTTTCCGGCCCAAAGCCAATCTTGGAATCGAATTGAAAAACAAGACTCTTGGAATATTCGGACTGGGAAGGATAGGGATGGAAATGGCCAAACGTTGCCAGGGTGCTTATAATATGAAAATCATTTATCATAACCGCGGTCACAACCAGTATGCTGAAAAAGAATTAAACGCTGAGCTGGTTGACTTCAATAGTTTACTCGAACAAAGCGATGTATTATCTGTGCATTGTTCCCTGAACTTGGAGACCAAAGGTGTTTTTAATATGTCTGCATTTCTAAAAATGAAACCTTCATCCATATTTATTAATACTTCGCGCGGTTCAGTACACAATGAACCCGACCTGATTGAAGCATTGAAAAAAGGAATCATCTGGGGAGCCGGGCTTGATGTTACCAATCCGGAACCTATGAAGCCTGACAACATACTGTTACAAATGGAAAATGTATGCGTTTTGCCCCATATCGGCTCTGCTACAGTTGAGACAAGAGAGGAAATGTCAAGAATAGCAGCAGTAAACATTATTGAATTTTACAAAAACAATACAATCCCTTTTGTTATCAATCCTGAAACTATGAAAACAGCTTAATTAAAATTCATAAATTCATTCAATTCAAATTATTATAACTCTAAAAATACACATTATGAAATCTGGATGCTTTTTAAATTTGCATGACTTAACAATGGCGCAACCCATTAGGAACCTGTTCAAATATAAAATAGGTTCCAGACTGTTTAGGTTCCTTGTTACCAATGAAAAATATTCATTTATAATGAAATTTACAAGCACTTTTCTTCTGCTGTTATTCCTTTACAGTGGAATAAATGCCCAGCAGAAACTCTTCAAAGAAACCGAAGAACAAAAAAAGGAGCGAATGGAATGGTGGGCCAACGATCGTTTCGGATTGTTTATCCACTGGGGATTATATGCCCTTCCTGCCCGTCATGAATGGGTAAAGAACAAGGAACAACTTACTAACGAACAATACCAGAAATACTTCGATAATTTTAACCCTGATCTTTACAATCCCCGTGATTGGGCCAAAATGGCAAAAGCAGCCGGGATGAAATACGCGGTAATTACCACCAAACATCACGAAGGTTTCTGCCTCTTTGATTCAAAATTTACCGACTACAAATCAGTAAATACAGCTGTTGGAAAAGATCTGCTGAAAGAATGGGTAGATGCATTTCGTGCTGAAGGCCTTAAAATTGGATTTTATTATAGCCTTATTGACTGGCATCATCCGGATTTTACTGTTGACCGCGTTCATCCACAGAGGACAGATGATCCTGTTAAACTGGCTGAGCTCAACAAAAACCGTGATATGAAGAAATACCGAGAATACCTCCACAACCAGGTCCGTGAGTTAATGACCAATTATGGAAAAGTGGATATCCTCTGGCTGGATTTTTCATATCCTGGGGAAAATGGCAAGGGCCGGGATGATTGGGATTCTGAAAAGCTAATTAAAATGGTTCGACAGATGCAACCCGGCATTTTGATTAACGACCGTCTTGATCTGAAAGAATACGAAGACGGATGGGATTTTACAACTCCGGAACAGTTTAAGGTAGCAAAATGGCCTGAAGTGAACGGGAAAAAAGTCCCCTGGGAAACCTGCCAGACATTCAGTGGCTCATGGGGTTATTACCGCGACGAATACACATGGAAAGACACCAAGCAACTATTGGTTTTATTGATCGAATCAGTAAGCAAAGGGGGAAATCTATTACTGAATGTTGGACCTACTGCACGTGGTTTGTTTGATGATAGAGCGCAAAAATCACTCAGCACTATGGGCAACTGGATGAAATACAACAGCCGCTCAATTTATGGATGCACACAGGCTCCGGATGAGTTTGATGTTCCGGATAACTGCCTTCTGACTTATAACCCTAAAACCAACCGTTTATATATTCATCTGCTGGATTATCCACTTCAAAATTTTAACTTGCCCGGGTATGCAGGGAAAGTCAAATACGCACAATTCCTGCACGATGCTTCCGAAATAAAAATTACTGCACCATCGGGGCACTGGTTAAAAGAAGATGCTAAAGCAACCGATCTGAACCTGAGTTTGCCAGTGAGAAAGCCCGATATTGAAATACCGGTTATCGAATTAATATTAACCAAATGAGCTTATAAGTGAATTGTAATCAGGAAGATATAAACGCACCATAAATTTGATACCTGTAAATGATATCATTATAACCATATCATTTCCCGACAGAGTTGACTGGTAAATAATATTATACCGTAATTGAACTAATTGCAGCTAATTAAATACCTGAAATACTAATAAAATCATGAAAACAATTCATGGTGGAAAAGTTTTCTCGCGCCGTGAGGCTTTGAAAATTGGTGCCCTGGCTATTATAGGTACAACTGCGTATACAAAGATTCATGCAACGTCAATTAAAACTATACCGTTTTCATTTGGTAATTTATTGAATAAAGACAAAGATTTTATTAGACTTTTTGGAAGCATCATTGAGGATGACTTTGAAATAGATGAAATTAGGATTACTGCACAAGGCAATTGCGTTATTGTAGCTCCCGGAAATTGTAATATTAGCGGAAAATCAGTTAGGGTTATACAACCAGTAAAGCTGATTGTTGAGCCTTCACCTGTCATAACAGTTACAGACGAACTTCTGAATCTCTCCGTTGATAAACCTGCCGGTTGGGCAAAAGGTACGCGTCTGAAGGGTTGCAGTGCAAGGGACATCAACGCCTACAGATCTTTTGTGCCGGGTTCGTTGAAGCTCCGGAAGACAAAAGGTGGTCAGCTTTTAAAAGAAGGCAGGGATTATCTGGTGGATGAATCCTGGGGTCATGCCGGAATTGGGCCGAAGAGTCGCATTACTGTCAAAGATGCGGTCTATGCAAGCTACCGATACTCTCTCCTTAGGTTGGATACAATCCAGGTTTCAGCGGAAGGCAGAGCCTTTTTAAAGAATGGTATTCCTCATATCAGCACTCCAATTCCACCTGTGGCAGATGCTGGTTTCATTGCTATCGCCCATATTTTTGTAAACTATTCAGATACTGAAGTTAAGACTGACCAGATTTACCAGATCCAGGCGACTGCTGCACAGGCAGTAACAGGCAGCACTAAAGGCCTTATTCCGAAAACACTTGCTAAGTTAAAAGCCGGAGTCCCCGTGAAAATCGTCTGTTGGGGAGACTCGGTCACAGCCGGTGGTAACGCATCCAAACCGGAGTTTCGCTATCCTGACGTATTCGTTGCCGGTCTGCGGGAACGATTCCCGCAAGCTAAGATCGAAATGGAGAACATCAGTGCAGGTGGCTCGAACAGCCGCCAATGGCTTTACCCTGAGCAGTTCCTTTACCAGAACAAATCCTGGCAGGAAACAGGGGTGACCTGGCAACGAATTGCTGACGCGAAGCCGGACCTCGTGACCCTTGAGTTTGTTAACGATGCCAATCAGCCTTCGATTATAGTTGAAGAAGTATATTCCGAAATTCTAAAGCGAGTCCGCAATATTGGTGCGGAGCTGATCCTCATCACCCCTCACTTTACGATGATGCAGATGATGGGCTTCAGGGATATGCGCGAAACGGAAAAACGACCATACGTACTTGCTCTGCGGGAATTTGCCGGAAGGTATAACATTGCGCTGGCCGATGCTTCAGCACGCTGGGAACACCTCGCAAAGGAGGGCATTCCCTACCTGACTCTGCTTGACAATACTATCAACCATCCCGACGACCGCGGGCACCGGATATTCGCTGAGGAGCTATGGGTCTGTTTTCAGTAAGAGAACATTTTTTAGAAAAGAGTTTACAATAAGAAGTTTTAATTTTTAGATGTTAGTATCATGAGAGATTTTCAAAATTCAAAAACTACTTACTGCCGTGAGTCCTTATTTTTAAAAATCGGTATAGTATTGGTAAGCGTAATCTTTATGAATTTCTTGTCGGTTTTAGATGCTTCGGGGCAAAATGATACTAATCCTTACAGAGCCTCCACCCTGAAAAAAAAGGTGTTTCCCGAAAAAGTAAACTTATCGGTTGGTGAGATACACAATATTAGAAATATACTACATCCCGACGGTCGCTCGACGAAACTTGTATATCCAAAAGGCGGCGAAAAACCTTATCTGATATTGGATATCGGACCCGCAAGTGTTGGGGGTTATCCTGTCTTTAAGGTTACTTCAAAATCCGGAACACCTACACTCCGGATTGCATACGCCTGCTGGTATCCGTATTTGGTGGATCCGGAATTTGGTGAACAGGGGGACTTTACCAGAAGATATGAGAATACCTACCTAGGTTTCGATTTACCCGTACTTCCGGGTAATCCGGGCAGATTTGAGCTCTACTCCATTAACAGGACAGGAGAATTTATGCATCCTCTGATCCAGGGCCAGGAGAGATGGGTAAGAATTCAGCTTGAGACAGAGGGAACAAGTGTGGAACTGGATTATTTCTATATTCAGAATGTCCATGATTTTTCACCCCTGGATGGAGAATTTTTTTGCAGTGATGATGATCTAAACCGTTTATGGAATGCAAGTGTTTACACCGCACAATTTGCTTCCATTGATAACTCCAATCCACTCGACATAGTAAATGGCTGGTGTGCTGCCCGCAAGCTTACATATTCAAACGAGGTAATTTTAGCTCAAAAGGGCAAGGAATGGTCGGATTATACTTTTTCACTGGATATGGAAATCAGGAGAAATCCATTACACACATCTGGCGCTGGCTGGGCCTTCAGGGCCAGGGATCCGGATAATTGCTATACCGGCTTAATAAACCTGAATAATGAATTTATTGTGTCTAAAAGAATACACGGTGAGAGTATTGTTCTTCTAAAAAAAGTTCTGCCGTTTGTCGTTCAGGATGGAACCAGATACCAGATAAAGACTATTTTAAAAAAGAATGAGATCAGTATTTTTATTGATGGCCAGCTTATCAGCAAATTCAGGGATAATACTTTCAAATCCGGAACTATAGGATTTTTTCAGCCTTTGGAACATTGGGCATTATTTGATGAAGTTATTGTAAAATCCATACCCGGGGAAATTCTCTTTTCCGACAATTTTGATACAGATTTATCTCAATGGGATTTCTACAGAGCACCCCCATTTCTTTGTGACGGTTCCTTACGTGATCGTCTACCATGGATTGGTGATCTGGACTGGGCGGGATATAATGTTTATTATGGTTTTAAGGATGCTAAGTTTATGAAAGGTTCGCTGGAAATATTTGCTTTGCACCAAAACCCGGAAGGGTATATTTGGCCAACCGCATTTCCGGAAGACACCGTACCACCTGAATCAGGTAACTTTGGATATTGGCCCTCCGATGAGTATTCTGCATGGTTTGTACCAGTTCTTGGTAACTATTTGTTGTATACAGGAGATATCCAAACTGCCAAAAGATTATATCCAAGTGCAAAAAAAGACCTCAATTATTTAATAAGCTATATGGGTGATGATGATTTGTTTAATCAGAGGGAAGAAACTAAGAGAGGACAAGGTGATGGAGGAGATTTTGGTGGATTCAGTTCAAAAAAGTTCGCCTATATGAATATACTTCTCTACTATGCAATACAACAAGGGGCTTATCTGGCTAATGAACTCAATATTACAGAAGATAAAATTTATTTCGAAACGAAAGCGGAACAACTTAAAAAAGCAATTTTTTCAAACTTCTGGGACGTAAATAAAGGATACTTTGTGTTATCACCTTCCGAAAGAAAATTTCATTATAAATCCAACGGTCTTGCATTGGCAATAGGTCTGGTTACTGATCAACAGGCGGCAACAATGATTGTGTCGTTGAATAATAACTTATCCTACAGCTATGGAAGTACAATTGACATTAAAGAAAAAAATATACAAGATGTTGGTAAACTGCTATTGGAAAAATATGGTTTTATATCAGGAAAATTTCTGAGTCATTCCATTTCCGGAAGATTTCTCTATGCCGCAGATTCTTCTGCATTGGAATCCATACGAAAATCTAGCTGGATAAAAATTATGAATGACTGGCGGGGTGTTCAGGATGCCATATGGGAGTCAACTATCTATCCTCCATTTCGACCAGCAGGCGATGGATACAGGGACATGTCTCATGCCGATAATGCCTGTGCACATTTGATGTCAGGGTATATCCTTGGGATAAGGCCCGTGCAAACAGGGTACCGGAAATTCGAAGCCATCCCCCACCCTGCAGGATTGCAATGGGCCAAAGGACGTGTTCCAACTCTTTATGGTGCAATTGATATTGACTGGAATTTTAATACCGTTGGGGATTTAATTTATGCTTCCCAGGTAAGTGTCCCTGAAAAAACAAGCTGTAAACTTGGGGTTCCAATTGCATATTTTAAAGAACCATTTATCATAAAATTAAATGATCAGGTCATCTATGATGGTGGAAAAACAGTTTCTTCAGCCAATGGAATTGTGAGCCTGGAGAAAAATTATGTATTCGTTGATGATTTGCACAATGGAAATTATAAAATAGTTGTCCTGAATAAAAAGCAGTGAAATACCTGTCCTGTAACTTTGGTCATTGCACGAACTTACTTGCGCTGTTCATCAAGAAATGTCAGATTAATTTTCCCTTTGCGTATTTTATTAATCCTTTCATCTGTATTCATTACGATTCCTGCAAAATCATTATCCTGCATCTCCCAAATAATATTTTCAGCTGGGGATTTAATCCAGGTGTTTCATTCTGTGAGAATGCAGATTTAATTTTTGTCATGCAGGATGACGCACATAGTCCGATAATGGAGAGGTGAGCGAGTAAAAGTTTACTGTTCACCAAGGAATTTTTTTACATCATATTAAAAAGTAACCTGTCGTAAAATAGTTCTGGCTATCGGCACCAGCTCCAGTGTTTCCCTTTTATCGGTCTTTATATTTAGCAGATCTGTCCTGAAAATTATCCGGTCCGGGTTAATGCATTCTACCGGTGCACCTGAATATTTGAATATCTGAAGATTCACCGGGGTATACTGCAAATCATAAAAGCCTTTTAAGGGATGGGTTTTCGTTATTTGTTCAACTGCATCAATTGAGTGAGCAAGAACCAGTGCACCGTATGTAAAGTATTTTTCGTTATTTAAATCCCGGTTTACCATGACCTGAGTTTCAAATCTGACACTCACCCTTTCCACACCCTTCCATTTCTTTTTTATAACAATAAATCCATCTTTTTCGTAGTAGTCCTGGTTTACATGAACCTTTAATGCCCATTCAGGCTTCCTGATCCTAAGTTCAAAAGATGTGTTTTTCGTAGTAATTTCAAAATCCAGATTGTTTTCATACGGATAGTTGGTAATTTCTTGTATCCGGACTTTTTTACCCTTCCAGGTGGTAGTTAATTCTGAGGGTCCAAGCAAAGAAGCAACCAGGCCATTCTCATCTTTCATCCACATATATCTTACATAATAAGGCGCTATCCTTCCTGCCATCGGGACGCAACAGACAGCGACATCCTGATGGACCGGGGAATACTTATACCTTGTATTGAAGGTGTCTATTGTACTATTTAACGTACAATTCATGTAGTACGAATTATCAGACTTCAGGTAGGCAATACTGCTTGCATCTGGATTTCTTGACCCCTGGGCAGCATTAAAAAATATTTTTTCAACTTTACCACCGTATTCCGGATCACCCGATTTGGCAAGCAAATCAGCATAACTGTGCATCAGCTCATGTATGGAGCAATATTCATATCCGACGGTTGTGGCATTGACTTTCTTATCTTTAAGCCATTCGTCCCCGATACCTGCTCCGGATGCGGTTGTCACAGACTCTATTTTTTGCAAATACCTATTTAAGGCAATATGGAGCATAGGATTACCGGATGTATAGTACGAAAGGACAACCGGTCTTAATAATTCATAGGTATGCACTCCATGTCCGCTTAATAAATAAGCGGGATTGGTAATCTTCCCGTACTGTGCATCCTCAATAAACTGCTGCTCTGAAAAATCTTTATATAAGAAAAGGCTGTAATTCCTGTATTGTTCATTCTTTGTCAGTGAGTATAAATTATCCAGAACATCTGTAAAAGTCAATCCATGGCAAAGACCAATCGTATAATGGGAGATTTTGTTTAAAAAAGGGTGTGATTCATTTACCGGGTAGTTTTCCATTACATTTTGGACTGCCCGTTCAATGGCTGATAAGACCTCTTCATCCCTGGTGTATTCATACCAGGCTAATAAGCTGCGGAGTACCGTTGTTTTGGCCCAAAGCTCTCCATTCTCACCTTCAAAATGATATCGCAGGCTTTTATCATAAATACCAATATATCCATCTTCATCCTGGGTGGATAGAATATGCCTGACTATTTTCTCAATTTTTTCAAGGTGATATTTGTCATGTACCAGAATGGCACTTCTGAAATAGCCATCCCACCAGTTTCCCTGGGTTTCTGAGTTCCACCAGTTATTACCTCCGTATAGGTTCCCTAATTCGCGTTTTTCACCTTCCTTACTGATCCGGTTTTCCCCGAATATATCATCTTCGATTATCAGCATCGGGACAAGGCTATCCAGGTTCCCGGTGAAGCCTTTCAGATTGTCCTCTATTTGCTCTTTTATCCATCCCTTTGGTAAAACCTCTCCAAACGGGAAAAGCTGAAATTTTTCAGAAACCGGTTCGACTTTTTGAAAGGGATCTAATTCCTGACCACAACTTGGATTTGTATGTAAGATAAATGAACATACCAGAAGACTTAATCCTTTGAAACATTTAAAATTCATTTTCGTCATATTTATAAAATTAATAATAATTTCCGTTCCCCTGAAATATCGCGGGATTTATCAGGAACAAGCTTATGACCAATCTTCGTAAGCCTGCAATTGCCAGGAGTGCTATACAATAAATCCACTTTCTCGTAAAAAAGTAACACTCTTATCCATATTACTGTAAACCGTATTTAAGTCATTATCAACCAGCAATTCAATTGAAATATTGCCTACCTTATTTGCTGCTAAAATCCTGAATATCTCTCCGAAATCCAGATCATTCGGGCACAAACTTTTTTGAGCCTGAAAATTCATTGCTGCTTTCAGATGAATGTATTTAATCTTACCGGCGTGGTTCTCCAAATATTGTTTCAATGAGTCAGGATTTGTATAATTATCCTTATTAGTGAAGGGATTAGCAGTGTCCAATTGCCATGCAACTTTTGAACTTACCTGTTTAAAAAAGGTTTCAAATCCAAAAATGGTATCATTTGACTCGGTGAACATCTCAGCACCATTCTCAATTACAAGCTGAAGACCTTGTTCTTCTGCTAATTGTTCTGCATGATTAGCAATTTTAACTGCCTTTCTCAGTTCATCCATGCTTAAGCCGATCTTACTTTTGTTTTGAACAAAATCTAATCCGCTGAGGGTAGTCCGGAAAGTTCTTGGTCCGGTAAACGCTGTGGCATTCTTCAGTCCCCTGATAAAAACATCCATGAAATCAGGATCGAGCAATCCCCGTTGATTTGCATAAGCTATTTCAATCCCTTTTTTGATACCATAGCTTGCGATCTGGTTGCATTCATCGAATCTCAGGACCGCATCCGGATCACGTAATTCGAAAAAGGAAAATCCTTTATCAGCTGCATAATCAAGCAGCATCATCTCATTTTCAATGGTTACCGGCAAACACTCGATAAAATTCTGGGAGGTAAATCCAAGTTTGAAATCCGGATAATGAGTAAATGCAAGTTTCGTTTGTCGGGTAGAACAGTTTGTCATCATTAATAGTATTAGATTCATGACCAATAAATAGTTTACAACAAAAATTTATGATTTTTCATGATATTTGTTATTAAGGTCCAATTCCTGCAGCAGTCAGTTTAAATTAGTTTCACCCTAAACAAATCAATCGATTACATAATTGTTTCAAAAATCAGTTCTGTTTTATATAATTACATGATAAAAATTCTTTCCGCCACAACCTTTTTAGAGAAAGGATGGATGTACTTTCCTGCAGAAGTATCGTCCGGAAATAGGATACTGCCGAGATAACCGAAAATAAACATAGTAATGTGACTGCATAATCCAATTAAATATGGGTGAAGATTATAATTAAAAATACCCAGATCAATAACGTTGTTTTTTGTGAGTGAAGCCCAAGCAACAACTGTCAGAGTTGCAATAATTCCTATGGTAACCCCTTTCGTATTTGCCTTTTTACTTATTAATGCAAGTAAGACCAGGCCAAGCAAACCTCCGGCAAATATGGAAAGTGCTGAATAATAAATCTGAAGTACCTGGCCTGTAAGACTGATCAGCCAGGTAGCCAGTAAAAGTGAAAGTGAGCCGGCAACCAGTACTGCCAGGCGGCCAATATTTAGCATTTTGGTTTCAGAACTACCCGGGACAATTTTTAAAAACAGATCGTTTGTAAATACGGTAGACACGCTGTTTAGTCCACCGGAAAGAGTTGACATGGCACTGGAAAGCAGCGCAGCCATTGCCAGTCCAATA
>CAYOLQ010000097.1:0-13026 GCA_964404825.1 uncultured Chitinophaga sp. | reverse complement strand
GTGTAATACCTCTTACAAGGAGGCTCACGGAGATAAAACAGAGAACCACAGAGAATGAAAAAACTTTCAATTTGTAAGGTATAATCCTTAAAAAATTGCTTTTGAGACAGCCTCTTGAATTTTATAGAAGTTACTAAACGTCTATTCTCGCGTATTTCGCATGCTTTTCAATGAATTCGCGGCGGGGCGGAACATCGTCTCCCATCAGCATAGAGAAAATTCTATCGGCTTCTGCGGCACTTTCAATGGTAACCTGACGAAGAGTCCGCTTTTCAGGGTTCATGGTAGTATCCCATAGCTGCTCTGCGTTCATTTCACCAAGACCTTTATATCGCTGAATATGCACACCCTGAGGATTTCCCTGACCCAGTTCTTCAACGATTAGTTTGCGTTCATCCTCGGTCCAGCAATACCTTTCCTTACTACCCTTTTTCACAAGATAGAGGGGAGGCGTTGCAATGTAGAGGTACCCCTTCTGAATCAGCTCCATCATGTACCGGAAGAAAAATGTCATTATCAGCGTAGTGATGTGACTGCCATCCACATCGGCATCCGTCATAATGATTACCTTATGATACCTTATATGAGTCAGGTTCAAAGCTTTACTATCTTCTTCGGTACCTATTGATACACCCAGAGCCGTAAAAATATTTTTTATTTCTTCGTTTTCGAAGATTTTGTGCATCATGGCTTTTTCCACATTCAGAATTTTTCCCCTGAGTGGCATAATAGCCTGAAACTGTCTGTCTCTGCCTTGTTTGGCTGTTCCACCTGCAGAATCCCCTTCCACGAAATATATTTCGGTAAGAGCAGGATCTTTATCTGCACAATCGGCCAATTTTCCCGGAAGTCCGGCCCCGGAAAGCACATTTTTTCTCTGAACCAGCTCTCTTGCCTTTCTTGCAGCGTGCCGTGCGGTGGCGGCAAGAATAACTTTACTTACAATAATCCGGGCATCTTTGGGATTTTCTTCAAGGTAATTAGACAATTCGGAGCTTACCGCCATATCTACTACTCCCATAATTTCTGAGTTACCCAGCTTGGTTTTCGTCTGGCCTTCGAACTGTGGCTCCTGCACTTTAACTGAAATGATAGCTGTCAGGCCTTCGCGGAAGTCATCGCCGTTAATATCGAACTTCAGTTTCGTGAGCATTCCGGATTTCTCGGCATATGTTTTCAGGGTGCGGGTTAAACCCCTTCTGAAACCGGCAAGGTGAGTGCCTCCCTCAATGGTATTAATGTTATTAACGTATGTATGAACATTTTCAGAGAAACTTGTATTGTATTGCAAAGCAATTTCTACAGGTACTCCGTTTTTCTCTGTATCAATATAAATAATTTTCTCAATAAGTCTTTCCCTGTTCTCATCGAGAAAGGCTACAAATTCTTTTAAACCTTCGTCTGAAAAGTAGCTGTCGTGACGGTATTTCGAAACAGGAGCATCGTGAGTATCGGCATTTCCATTTATATTTACTTCGTCGAGTTCCCTCATGTCAATAATACTGAGGCGTATTCCTTTATTCAGGTAAGCCAGTTCGCGAAGACGGGCAGAAAGAATTTCATAATGAAACTCGGTGGTTGTAAAAATTGTATCGTCGGGAATAAAATTAATGATTGTCCCGGTTTTGGTACTTATCCCGGTTTCCTTAACTTCTGCTACCGGTTTTCCCCGTTCGTAAACCTGTTCGTAAATTTTCCCGTCCCTGTGAACTGTAGCCACAAGTTTTGAAGATAGAGCGTTTACACAGGAAACCCCTACGCCATGTAATCCCCCGGAAACTTTATACGATTCCTTGTTAAACTTTCCGCCGGCATGTAATACGGTCATAACTACTTCCAAAGCGGATTTCTGTTCCTTTTCATGCCAGTCAACCGGTATACCACGGCCATTATCGGTAACTGTTACTGAACCGTCTTCGTTAATAATAACATCAATGTCGGTGCAATGACCGGCCAGTGCCTCATCGATGGAGTTGTCAACAACTTCGTAAACAAGATGATGAAGACCTTTAACGCTGATATCGCCAATATACATGGCAGGGCGCTTGCGGACGGCTTCCAGTCCTTCAAGAACCTGAATATTATCAGCGGAATACGAATTACCATTTGCGCTTACATTTCCATTCTCCATATCTTCAATTTCTTTCTTTGCCATTTTACCTTTTTTTTACAATCATACTATATTGAAACTGATCCTGATAAATCAAAATCAGATTTGTGAATTTTGTCCCGTTTACCGATTTAAACTGATACTTTCCGGAAGAAGAATTTCGGAAACATAAGCGGAAAAGAAATACTGCCTTTCAGAGCTTTGTAAATAATTGAATTTCAAATTCATATAAAAATTTCCAACTTCACATTTTATTGCTACAAATATAAGCAAAAAAAGGGGCTTTTGGTTGTAAATCAGGGAATAAAATGAGATATTTTTTCAACAACTTTTAAGCCTTAGAATACAGTGCTTGCAGGAGCAATAAAGAAGTTCCTTTCATTCTGAAAAAGCTATGCAGATAACAAAAAAGTGTGTCAGGGAATAATCTGATCCCTCTAAAAAATAAAAACCGAAATGTATTTCCAAAGTTTTTTAAGTAAACGGTTTCCGGGAATTGAGCGATACCGGAATCATACAGAGGAGGCCTGTTTCAATTAAATTTAACTTCCTCTGGCTGCATGAACTATAATGCATAGGAGAAACCTGCCAGGAACTGCAATCGTTGGGCCGGATACTGATTCCATATCTGGTATTTTGATGCAGTAAGATTGTTAAACCTCATGAAAAACGATAAGGTTTTGGTATACCGGTATTCCACTGAGAGGTTGAGATCGGGATATCCCTTAAGCTCATTCACACTTCCTGCAAGCCCGGGTGCGTAACGCTTACCTGTGTAGAAGATATCTGTTCCAATGAGAATCTTATCCCTGAGATTATAATCGGCTGCAAGTGAAGTCTCAAATGAAGGCCGGTGCCAGGGGTGCAAAAGATTTTCGGTTTCATACTGATAATAATTTGATTTCAACAGAAACTGTAGTTTTTCCGACTGATGCCAGCTGATTTCGGCTCCAATTCCTAATACTGAAACATTGTCGTAATCCACAATAAATGTATTCCCAAGGACATTACTTGTATCGTTTACATAGAAATACATGCTATCGATCTTTTCATAGGATGCTTTGATGTTAAACGATATTTTATTACTGTAACGGCCTTTTAAACCTGCAAATACAGCAAAGGTATGGTTTGTGTTACTCAATGAGCTACCGGGAGTTAAAAACGGATTTTCAAAGAGAATTTTGCCGTAGTTATTTATTTCTCTGTAACCATCAATTCCGAGGTAAGGAATAAGCACTTCAGGAACGATGTTAAACTCAAAAGAAGCGCGCGGGTATACGCGCATTTTTCCTTCTCCGCTCTGATCAACATTCACATTCAGACCCACCAGAAACTTCCATTCTTCGGTACTTTTTGCATACCAGGGATTTACATCTACAACGGTAAAACTCGCTGAATCCTGACTACCTGTTCTGCCAAAATATCTGATTCTCACATCTCCTCCAACTATCTGATCATTAATTCTTTTATTTAGTGCAATTTTCAGATCCGGATTATGTTCGGTGTTTTTATAGAAATCATTCACAAGACCATAATTAAGTTCTGTTTTATAGTTCAGATGACTGCTATCCGGATGCATGGAATAATATTTCAGTCCGGCACCTGCAGAATAGATTTTCTGCATATTCGTTTTTCTGTCGAGGATTGTGTCTGTTATAGGATTGTAACCATAGAACTGGACCGTGTTGAAACCTCCGGAGATATCTGCCTCAAGAACAGACTCTTTGAATATTCTCTTTCCATAAAGTTTCATCAGGTTATCATTATATCCGGCATTTACTTTCCGGCCATTATCAAGTTTTATTTTTCCGGTTGATGACATATGATTGAAATAAAACCCCAACTGGGAATTTCTGGCACGTAGCTGGTTAATGCTTAATTCCATATAGGGAGTCATGTAGTTACCTGCGCCCAATGTAAGCTGACTCTTATAAAGTTTGGAAATAGGCATGCCCACCATTCTGGCTGGTTTGATGGGTTCAATTTTATAGTCGGTATCAAAACGCTTAGGGAAAATCATATATCCGTACGCAGGTGTAATCCTGGTAGTATCGTTAAACTCAGGAAGAAGACTTATTTTATTGGCTTCAGACAATGTGGGTGTATATGGTTTAACAACCCTTACTTCTTTCTGAATCTCTGTCTGAGCTGTTACATTCAATTGAGAACTGAACAGCAATATGAACAACAGGAATATCAGAAGGGATTTTGCTTTAGGCATATTTTGTTTGTTTACAATCATAACTTAAAATAATTTTTAAGATTTCTCACTGCACACCAATCTCCATCGGCTCCTGAACGGGCTGGGTTTCCTTTGCATTAAGTCTGTCTGTTATAGCCTTTTTAGCTTCAGTTGCGGTTGTTTTTATTCCGTCGTTCTCTTCGGTATAATAATCAATTACACTTTGAAGCGTCTGAAGTGCCTGAAAATCGTCACCGGCGGACTGAAAAATCTCGGCAAGCAATATAAAGGATTTACCCATCCAGAATGCATGGGGTGTATTCAATTCAATAAACTCATAGATTACTTCCTCCGCCCGTTTTTTATCCCCCTGGATAAAGTTAAGTTCGGCAACCCTGAATTTTGATTCAGCTCCTTCCCTGCTGTTCACTTCTACTGCAACTTTACTGAACCAGTCGAGAGCGGCAGGTGAATCATTTTGTCTGAGATAAGCATTTGCAATAGAGAATAATGCCTCCCTTTGTATTTCCGTCTGTATTTTCTCCTGCATAAGTACCTGATTGGCAGCTGAAATGATATTCTTGTATTCATCAAGTTTAACGTAACAGCGCATTAAGCCTATCTGTGCTTCCGAAATATTTGCTTTTTTCTCACCCAATTCAATTAATTTGATAAAGAGTTCTGCGGATCTGTTATAATCTCCTTTGCCATATGTTATGCGGCTTGCAGCAAGCAAGGCCGGTTCGGAAAACATGTTTGCGGGCTGAGAGATTATATATTCGAGGGATGTGAATGCTTCGTCCTGAAGGTTTTGTTTGAGCAGACAATCAGCCCTGTAATAATGAGCATTCAGAAGGAAGTTGCCGTTTGAAAACCTCGAAATATAGCTGTCAAGGCTCTGAATTGCTTTCGCACAATCTCCAGACAGATATGAATTTTCAGCAGCAGAATACATAAGTGAATCCTGTTCCATTGTGCTGATTACTTTGCCAATTTCATCCACATAAACCAGATAAGCATCTACATTATTCTGATCCACATAAATATCCTTGATTGATTTAAGGGCATTCGAAGATTCGGGTGTACCGGGATAATCACGCACAACCTGTTTGTAATATGTAAGCGCCTGAGTTGAATTTCCCGATGTATTCGAAATTAAACCCAGCTGAGACAATGTGCGGCTCATGTAATTGCTGTTGGGAAATTCAGTTGCAAGGCGCTGATAGCTATTTAAAGCGTCAACAGGCATATCAAGCTGAGCATAGGTTTTACCGAGCTCAAAAAGGGCGTCATCGATATACGCAGATTTTGGAAAATTCTTAATCAGCTTATTAATTGTCTCAACCTTCATCTTTGGCTGGTCAATAAGTCCCTGGCAAAATCCCTTTTGAAAATAGGCATAATCCACATCGGCCTTATTCAATTCAATAACTTTGGAATACAGCTCTATAGCGTTCGTATAGTTACTTTCGATAAAGCGGGTATCGCCCAGGCGGTTAAAGGCATCTGCGAGGGTTACTGCAGCAGAATTTTTCTCGAGGGAGGTATATGTGGAAAACCATTTGCCGGCACTAGGATAATCCTTTTTTGCAAATGCAACATATCCCAGACTATAATTAAGCATTGGGTATTCGGTAACTTTATATGCCACCGGTTCGGATTTAAACATATTGTAATATTCTTCGGCGGTAGAGGGATCATTCATTCTGAAATAAGCTTCCCCAAGCCAATACAGGGTTCTTGCCTTAATTACCGCATCATAACCCGAATACTTAAGTGAACGGTCGAAACTGACAACTGCATCGGTAAATCTCAGATTGGTGAACAATTCTAATCCCCTGAAAAATGAAACTCTCTGAAGAGCTTTTTCCATGTCGTCATCCTTTTCTTTTATTCTCTCGAGGGATTCCATGGCCATTTTATAGTTCCGGGTATTCATGTAAGCCGCTACCAGATAATTATATGCTTCGTCGGAGCGTTTGGAAGCCGGATAAAGACTGAGGTAACGGTTAAAAGCCTGAATAGCTTCGTTAAATGGTGAGTACGAAAGCTCGTATGTAACTTTTGCATAATTGAATAAGGCATCTTCCTGAATAGTTAGATTGTATTCCATGCGTGCGGCGGCACTAAAGGCTTTGCGGGCTTTGTTTTTATCACCCATTTTAAGGTAGCAATCAGCCAGGTTGTACATCGAGCTCTGACTTATTTCAGAATTGGTATATGCGATACTTTCAAACAGGCTTGCCGCATCTTTGAATTTACCTGTTTTGTAGTAAATATAGGCCAGCTGGTATCGATCGCCGATTGTTAGAGACTTATTTAATTCCTTGTATTTTTCAAGGTAAGGCAATGCATCACTGTAACGTTCAAGTGCGAAGTATGAATCACCGATAATTTTCGACATTTCTCCTACACGTTTCTCGGTTATGGAATCCATTAATGGGGGAGCAAATACAATGATTTCATCATATTTCTTCTGCATAAAATAGATCTGAGTAACATAGTAGGGAGCTATTGAAGAGAAAGTGGGATCATCGAGCAGGCGCAGAAAGCCATTCAGCGCGGTTTCATAATTCCCCTGATCGTAAGCAATATGCGAATAATAGTACAAGGCAGGGGATGAATATTTGCTGTCAATATCCTTTATTTCATAAAAGCACACTCTGGCATTCTCAAAATCGTTAATCATGTAATAGCTGTAGCCCTTCTGAAAATAGTATTCTGAAAGCTGCGTGGCATCCAGAACATATCGTTCAACTTTATTATAATAGGAAATTGCTCTTGCATAGGTTTTCTTACGATACATGTAATCTGCAAGCCTGAAATGAGCATCGTTAATTAACTGACTTTCAGGATTCTGGTTTACAAACTCATAAACCTTGAATTCGGCATCCATATTAAAAAGTTCAATAGCGCACATAGCTGAATAATACATGGCACCTGCACGCAATTCAGATTTTTCGCTTCCATATCTGTCAAGTGCTTTGGAAAAAAACTCCTGAGCAGCGCTGTATTTTTCGTTTTTGTAGAGCTGCAGTCCCTTGTAATAATCACGATCGGGTGATGTATTGACCTGTGTTTTCTGGGCTTGCAGAGGAATTATAAGACTTACCAAAAAGATTAGTAACAAAATTCTTCTGACTTTCATGTTTGCATTTTTGTTATACCGGATAAAGTTATGAATTAAAAAAGCACAGCTTCTACCTGAAAAATCTTTTTAATTAACATTGTGGTGTTAATTTTAATACCAAAACGCTTACCTTTCCCAAAAATTGTTTAACAATGGCTCTTGATAAAATAATTCAATTTCATAATGCTTCCATTGCAATTAAGGATCATTTAATCCTTTCCGATATAAATTTTGAAGTTGAAAAGGGAGAGATGATCTATCTGATTGGTAAGGTGGGTAGCGGAAAGACAAGTCTTATCAAGACAATCAACGCAGAGATTCCACTGAGATCAGGAACTGCGGTTGTAGCCGATTTCAGGTTGGAGGAGCTAAGGAAAAAGCAGATTCCTTTTCTGCGCCGGAAGCTTGGAATTGTTTTTCAGGATTTTCAGCTTCTGATTGACCGTTCGGTTCAGGAAAACCTTGAATTTGTTTTGAGGGCCACTGAATGGCGAAACAAAGACGAAATAAATACACGCATCGGAGAGGTTCTGGAAAAAGTTGATCTGGGCTTCAAAGGATATAAGATGCCGCATCAGCTATCAGGCGGCGAACAGCAGAGAGTTGTTATTGCGCGAGCCCTGCTTAATAATCCGGAAATAATTCTTGCAGACGAGCCTACGGGGAATCTCGATCCAAAAACATCGGAAGATATCATGCAGATTCTTCTTGAGATAAGCCGTAACGGTCGCGCTGTAATTATTTCCACCCATAATTACAATCTCCTTAAGAAGTTTCCGGCTAAAATTATGAAATGTTCAGACGGTAAACTCGAAGAGACAACAATCTCTGATCCAGAGATAGAATTTTTGAGCCGGCAAATGGTTTAGGCTTTATTGAATCCGGTATTTCATGTAAACCTGTAATCTCCATCCCCGTCCTGCATTACCGGTTCGTAGTGTAAGTCAGAAAGGATCTCTTCTGAAATAGCCGAATAACGTATGAAGTATCGCCGCTTCAATATAAAAAGCTTATGCTGTTTAATGTAACTGACAAGTATTGGAGTGGCTGTTATGAGTGAATGAATAGAATAATTACCAAAACAGTATGCCATAAAATAAGAAGGAAAAACACTCCTGTACGATTCTTCGCAATAAACATACAGGGTTTTTAGTACACCATCACGGATACTTACCAGAACCAGCGCTATGGTCTTTTCATCTGCTCTCCAGCGCAGCCAGAAGCTTGAAAAATCATTGGAGAAACTGCTGAAATGGTATTTCGAAGCCAGATACCGGTTTTTTTTGTTCCGCTTTACCAGCCACGATGGCATTTTCAGTTCAGATGAATCCGGTATGTGAAAATTTTCCTTCCCGTTCCTTTCCATAAACTTTTTATCGTCTCCATCAGTTTCCTGAAAAATTTCCGGAACCAGTATTCTGGAATTCCCGGAAAACTTTTTTTGAGGAAGAAACAATAAAGCAAAAACAAGTTTATCTGCAATCCAGGGAATCCCCGTATATAAAAATATTCCGGAAACTCCGGCCCATATCCCCGTTCTGTTTCTTAAAGTATTAAGTCTGCTTACGAATCCCGGTCGCATGTGCAGAACAACCCCGTCGCGTTGCATCGTGTGACAAAACTTCAGGTTCCGGATTATTTTGAACGTTTTTTCCGTCATATCCGAGAATGCAACTTTTTTTTCCCATACCTGAAGGAACCGGATAAAAGTATTCATGGCGATTTCGCCGGAAACTCCTTCTGCCACCCACCAGCATGAATTCCACGCAAAACGAATATCTTGTTTACTCCGTAATTCAGAGGGAAAAGCTCCTGCGTATGAAATAAGGTCACCGGACTTATCATCAATAGCAAGGATCAGAGCTATGTCTTCCGGATGTGAATATGGATTAAGCGACTGACTGTATGCTCTGGCGGGAGTTATGGGGACATGTTTCCATGATGCATATTCTGCGCTCCGGGTAAGATCCTGAAGTTCCGATATTTTTATAAGTCTGATAGTCATTTTTCCCTGAGCTGCTTTTCAATTCCTTTGCATATCTCTGCAATAGTGCGCATTTCAAGCATATCCATTAAATCGAAGCGAATACCAAATTCTTTTTCAATTTCCGAAATAAACATAACATGGTTTAATGAATCCCAGGCCCGGATATCTCTGGAAGCTGTCTCTGGCACCATTTCAACTTTATTGCTTATTATCCGGCTGAAAATAGGTTTTACTTTGTCAAATATTATCTGCTGATTCATAGAGCAAAGCTAATTTTTTTCAACATGTAAAAGCTGTATATCGGGTATTTATAATTTGTCGGTAGCATCCCCGGGAGTTAACCGGTTACAATTTCTTGTGTATCACGATAACCGGATAATCACCGAACCTCCCCCAGAATTCAGGGTATTTATCTTCACTTTTCCGCAAGCATCTTAAAAGTTGTTTTCCTCCCAGCCATCTATGAACATAAAATTTCATGAATTGCTTATTGGTGCTTCTCCAGCAGAAAAACCTGATATCGTTTCCGAATTCAAAACTCCTTTTAAACCATGCCGGGCTGTGAATAAAGAAATACAGGCGAGGCTTGCTTCTGAAAAGTCGTACATAGATCTTTCCGGCAATATGTCTTACAATTCTATACAACTGGTAAGGAAATAAGGAAATGTTTATAAACCAGCTATAATAAAACCAGTTATATACAATTGCAATGCGACTATCCTGTTTAGCCACTCTGTACATCTCGTTTACAGCAGTTTTCTGCTCATTTTTCGGGATGTGGTAAAGGGTATGCTGACAAAGAACTGCATCGCAAACATTATCCTTTAGGGGGATATTTGTTATATCGGCACAAATGTAAATCCCATCCCTGTGACTATAATTGTTTTTTGCCTGTATCAGCGCATTTACCGATAAGTCGGCACAAATACGGATTTCATAATTTTCAGATAACTGAACGTATTCAGTGAGTCCTATCGGGCCTGAAGCAATATCGAGCATATATTTTCCCCGGGGATTCAGATATTGTTTTGCCCGGGTAAATGCATTATTGATATATTCAACTGAAACCTCACGGTAATCAACCCATTTCGGAGAGTCTTCATAACTTTTAAGACTGCTTCTTGTTTCAAAGTTTATCTGGTTATAATAGTTAAAAACACGTTCCTTATCAAATGCCATCTTTCCTCTTTTATCTTCACCTTTCCCGATAAATAAAGCATAAACCGGCAGAAGAAGAATAATTTCATCGATAACGGGATAAAAATAGGATTTTGATTCATTCACAAATCCCCCGGAAATAGAATCCGGTTTAAAGGATGGGTGTTCATGATTTCTGAGGATTTCCGTTATTTTGTCGCTTTGAAGGTAAAGCAGATTTTCTTTTGTAACCGGACATTGAAGAATCGAATAATCAAATTTCAGCATGCTGTATAATTTTCAAGCAAATGTATATTTAAAAAGTCCATGATATTTTACCCGGCATATTATTGAAGAAATGATTTCTATTTTCTTCCTAACATCCAGAATATTCCATAATCGCAACACTCTTCGAAACCGAGTTTCTGGTATACCGGATAACCCAATGGTGTAGCGTGCAGTACAAAGTCGGTAAAGCCTTCCGATATTAACCTGTCGATAGCAGAAGCTGTAATCCACCGGCCAAAGCCTTTTCCCCTTTCACTTAACAGCGTGGAAACCATATAAATTCCCGTTTCCGATTTCCGTTTGTGCAAAAGAATTGTAGAAATAGTTTTTTTACCGTTGCTGATTCTGTAAAATCTGAAACCGGGATCATTCAGAATACCAAGAAAGTTTCTGATGCCTAACTCACGGTGTGTCATAATTTCCATGTTAACTACCTGAAGCCAATCCTTCAGATCCTGTTGGGTTCGCAATTCCTCAAAAATGATTCCGGGTTGTGGAGGGGGAATGCTAAAGGGTTTTGATTTATGCAAATACATCCCTCTCCAGAAATTTATTTTTCTGACTCCGTGTTCAGCTGCAAAGTCTTCAAATTCGGGATCCTCTTCGAGAAGGCGCAGCCAGAAAAAAGGAAGATTTCCATTTTTCATCTGAGCAAAAATATCCAGAAGACTTGTCCGGGTCATTTTCCCTCCCCCGAGAATATAACTGGGCCATTCCATTCCGGGATTGGAAATATATCTTGCCGTCGCAATCCTGCCGTCGGTAAACCCTGCATTATTACCTATTCCCGTATAGAAAGAGTAAAGGTTTTCCTTGTTCATTTCCTTAATAGCCTCAATGCTTCTCATATTCATCGGCTATTTGGGTTAGTTTATACCGGTCGGTTTTACCACTTGTTAACAGAGGCAATTCCTTCATGAAAATAATTTTCGAAGGGATCATATACGTTGGAAGCACTGACTCTAAGCCGGTAATTATTGGTTCCTGAGATTGCTCATTTCCTGCGATAAAAAGCGCAATTTCAGAATTACCGGAAGAATTTCTGTAGGGAACTGCAGCCAGCAGACTTACCGATGTTATTTCACGAGCATGTCTTTCAATCTCACCTGTTTCAACGCGGTATCCCTGCATCTGCACCTGATCATCGATTCTCCCGTGAAAATAAAAATAACCATCTTTATCATGGGAAACCAGATCCCCGGTACGATAAAACTTCCCGGACCCTATAAAGATAAAGGCAGAATTCGTTTTTTCTTCATCATTCCAGTAGCCACTCATTACCTGAGCGCTGTGCAGACAAAGCTCACCCTGTTCGTGCAGCGCTACCGGTTTACCCCCGGAGTCAATTACAGAATATTCAAAATCTCCGAATGATTTTCCGAGAGAGATAATCCCGGCCTTTGATTTGTGCTTAAAATCACCTGCGTTAAAATTATACATCAGAGAATCGATGCTTGCCTCAGTTGGTCCGTATGCATTCTGAATCAAAGCTTCCGGCACACATTTCATCCATTCCTCAACAATCTCGAGCGGCAATGCTTCTCCCCCGAAAATACAAACCCTCACATGGGGAAGATGAATACGATCGAAATACGGACGGAGGTAAATAAGAGTTGAAGGTGTCATTTTAACTACAGTCAACTCACTATCCTTCATTAGTTTATATGCATACAGGTATTTAATTTCATTCTGCGGCACTGTGTATACCGAAGCACCCGAACATAAGGCAACCATATAACAAGGAACAGAACCATCAAAGGAAATATCATAAATCTGGAGAAAACGGTCGGAACTGGTGTATTCTGGTCCAAATTCAGTATAGGAACGGTAAAAAGCATCCAGATTACCGCGATTTATCCTTACTCCTTTCGGGTTTCCGGTGCTGCCCGATGTAAAAAGCACGTATGCATCGGTTTCAGGGGTAGTCGGGCATATTTTGGGTTCTGAATCAGAATCGCCGAGACCATGCGTATCTGAAAATAACTGAACAGACTCTGAATCCAGGCCGATTGATTCACCTGCGCCCAGAATGTGTTTAAGGCCCATTTGTCTGATAACATCAAGGTTTCGTGCAACAGGATTTAGGGGGTTAAGAGGGACAAATGCCTTGCCTGAAAACCACAAGGCAAAGATGGATGCATAGGTGTCAATGTCATCAAGACTCATCACACCTACATAACGTTCATCTTCTG
>CAYOLQ010000096.1:5617-13030 GCA_964404825.1 uncultured Chitinophaga sp. | reverse complement strand
TTTGCGGAAAGTAATATTAAAAATAACCCCGCTCATAAGTTTCTTAAACATTGTAACTTTTCTCCTGTGTCAAAAGTGTTTCTGAAAAAAATAGCCGGTTAAATTCTATATTTAAAAAATCTGAGCAAATCGACAATTCTGATAATTGACATATGATATATTTTATGATTGATAGTTATTTTTAAAATAGCGATATTTGTAAAATTGATTATTGCCTATGAAGCTGGATAAATATGAATTGAAATCTGGTGAACAACTTGAAGTATTTGAGTTCGTTAGTATTGGAGCAAATGGAAAAATTCCCAAACTGGTGCAATACACTCCAACTAATTACAAAGACCTTTATAATCTTGGTTTTGGTGATAAAAATATTGAAACTGGCGAAATTGATGACAATGTCATTTCAAATAACGGGGATAGCGAAAAGGTTTTAGTAACCGTTGTATCTACTTTATATGCATTCATTGACAAGCATAAAGAAGCAATGGTCTATGCAACCGGAACTACAAAATCAAGAACCAGACTTTATCGTATGGGTATAAATAAGTACCTTGAAGAAATAAAACAGGATTTTGAGATTTATGGAGAATTAGAAGATGGATGGGAGGAATTTCGAAAGGATGTAGAATATGAAGCATTTCTTGTAAAACTTAAAAACGAATAGATATGGGAGTCAAAGATATTAATACAAAAAAGAAGCCAATTGTTTTAATTGACAAATCATTGGATTTCTTCAATGACAAAGTTCTTTTTCCAAAGAAATTGGAAAAAGCCAATGAAATGCTAAAAAAGATTGGACTACCAAAAACTTAGTTCAAATTCTGCAGTTTCTTCATGCACGGATTGTAAGGATTCTCCGTCAAAATTCCCTGGAGTTTTTTGGTATCTTTTAAACATTATAGGGCCGGTTTCCTGTTCAGGGTCTGATTCTTCAACAATTACCGGTTCATAATAGCTTCTCTTTGTAAGTTGACACAATTGTTCCAGAATGGTTTCCAACTCCGGATGTTTTGTTGTAATCGGTAAATAACAATGCACACATTTTCGCAATCAGGAGTGCACAGGTTTTAGCCAATAGCAATGCACAGTTAAGAAAAAGAATCCGAAGGATTCATATGTTTATAGAATGAAGCCATGTGAATAGGATACGACCCCTTCGGGGTCGCATGTGCGCTCATGCAAGCTTTTTTATAAACATTAAATCCCTTCGGGATTGTAAAGCGGTTATAAATTGGAAAGCATTGAAGCTGATATTCAAAGTGGTTTGGCGGAGTTAAAGAGTTTGAGTCCCGGGCAAGAGGAGATCTGAATTAAGTATTTGGTATACTTACCACCCTCTTGCTCAAAACTCTTGCTCTTGCCGTTTTAAACTTATTGTCAGGATTATTGTTCTGCAATGGTAAGTACGTAAATTTTATAGTGCCTAAAACCATTATCCATGAAACAGTTATTCTTAATACTTTCCATTGCTGCTGTTTTATTTCCGGTATCCGATTCATTTGCCCAGACAAAATATTCTGCACATATTTCTCTCCCCGATCCTTTGCAGACACCTTCGATTTGTATGGTAATGATTGATCCGGACACTGAGAAAAACATGATTATATGGGAAAAAGAGCCAAATCCGCTGATATACCAGTACCAGGTATATAAAATTTCCGGAACGGGTAATTTACTGGTGTCATCTTCATTAGAATCAGATACTTCAACCATCATCGATTCAGGCTCAAAACCCGACACAAAAACGGATGCGTATTGCCTTGTTGCTATTGATACCTGTGGAAATGCATCGCAAAATAGTTCCTGGCATAAACCGTTCCTGCTCCAATCTAATCTTGGTACAAACGGGGATATTAACCTTAGCTGGGAGCCATACCTGGTGAATAATCAGGAATATATATTTAAATCTATAGTGATATACAGGGGAACCGATTCAACAAAACTTGCTGTTATTGATACTATTTCTGCAGGAATAGGCTCTACTTCCTATACCGATTTGGATCCACCGCTAAATGTAAATGTTTATTATCGTATCGGGGGAGAAAAAGAAAGTCCCTGCGATCCCAATAATATTTCAGGTAAAAAAGCCAGCAAAGGTCCATATGTGCACTCTCTTTCAAACCTGGAAGATAACAGACTTCAGTCAACAGGTATCGCCGGTTATCGTGCCCTGAGGGAAATGAAAATTTATCCGAATCCTCTTGTAACAGAATCTAAAATTTCATGGAATAATCCGGATGGAAATTTTTATGATCTTTTCATTTTCGACCTTAAAGGAACTCTCGTAAGAAAAATACCCCAGTTGAATAACCAGGAGTATCATCTTTCCAGGGAAAATCTGGAAAGCGGATGCTATATTATTGAACTGAGAGGGAATAAAACATTTCACGGAAGACTATTAGTTAATTGATCCGGCATTTAAATTAAAGCAATGAAACACATTATACTTTTCCTTATTACAGGCATTCTGCCGGTTTCCATAGTAAAGGCCCAGAATGTTGAATGCATCGGTAAAACGATTGAAATCCCGCTAACCGGATTCAATTCCGGATCTCTGCAATGGCAGTTTTCGGCGGATGAAACGTCCTGGGTTAATATACCTGGTGCGGTTTCGGAAACGCTCTCTTACACCCTCTCTGAAACGGGCTACTTTCGTGCCAGGGTAAGCTATGGGTTTTGCGAGTTTTTCTCCGATACAACGTATATTGAGGTGTACCCTGAACCCGGTGTTGCAAATGCCGGGACTGATAAAAATGTTCTGACTGATCCGGCTGAATTGACATTAAACGCAAATTCCCCGGTATCAGGAACCGGACAGTGGTCGGTAAAAAGCGGAATATCAGGCAGCTTCGGCGATCCCTCTGATCCTAAAACAGTATTTTCCGGAATCTTTGGTGAAAAATATGTTTTAACATGGACACTATCAACAGGATGCAAATCAAGTTCTGATGATGTAAATATTGCTTTTTATGATCCTTTAAAAGTAGTATCGGACTATGAAGGCAATATTTACTATACGGTTCAAATCGGAGACCAGGTCTGGATGGCAGAAAATCTTAAAACAACCAGGTACCGCAATGGTGATGTAATTCAGACAACAATTCCTGTAAACAAGAATATTACTGAGGAAAGTTCACCCAAATACCAATGGGCCTTCGGTGGAAATTCAACTAATATTCCTGTTTATGGAAGGCTGTATACCTGGTATGCCATAACTGACCCTCGAAATGTTTGTCCTGCAGGCTGGCATGTGCCAACTGATCCGGAATGGACTGTACTGACCGACTTTTTGGGAGGTCAGGCCACCGCGGGGGGTAAAATGAAAGAAACAGGTTTAAGTCATTGGGGAGCTCCAAACGACGGCGCTACCAATGAAACCGGTTTTACAGGTCTTCCGGGAGGTTTTCGTCATTACAACGGAACCTCCGATTTCAGGGGATCTAACGGATACTTCTGGAGCTCCACAACCGGAACCCCGGGCTATGGCTGGAACAGGATTCTTTCTTATGATTCACAGGATGTAGCCAGAACCGATTACATGGATAAATCGTCCGGGAATTCTGTCCGCTGCCTGAAGGATTGATTTTTTATCACTCCCACTCCGGAAACTGAGTAACATTCAAATCCAGCGGTGAAATTGCCTTCATTTCCATTTCATCCAGCTCAAAATCGAAGATATCCAGGTTTTCGGCCATATGGGTTTTCTGTGAGGTACGGGGAATTGCAACAATGCCCCTCTGATAATGCCAGCGCAGACTTACCTGAGCATTGGTTTTATTGTGCTTTTTGCCGATTGCTGCAAGTGTTTCATTTGTAAAAAGACCGTTACGTCCCTGAGCGAAAGGTGACCAGGCTTCCATTTGCACATCATTTTGTTTTAAAAATTCTAGTGCCTTTGGTTGCTGAAAGAATGCATGTGTTTCGATCTGATTTACAGCAGGCTTAACTGTACCATTTGCCATCAGGTCCCTGATCTGTTCGGCTTCAAAATTACTAACACCAATGGCCCTGATTTTGCCTTCCTTGTAAAGTTCTTCCATGGCTTTCCATGAACCTTTCACATCTCCGCGGGGACGGTGAATAAGGTACAGATCCAGATAATCAAGTCCCAGCTTTTTCAGAGAGGTATTAAAGGCTTTTTTTGCGTTATCATAGCCCGAATCGTCAACCCAGAGCTTTGATGTTACAAAAAGTTCTTTTCTCTTAATTCCGCTGAGTCTGATCCCGGCCCCGACCGCTTCTTCATTGTTATAAACCCTTGCGGTATCAATCAGCCTGTAACCCAGAGAAATTGCATCGGCAACACATTTCTCACCTACATCGCCGTTAAGGTATAAGGTTCCGAATCCTAGAACAGGCATTTTTATGCCATTGTTAAGGGTAATATTTTTAATTGATTTTTTTGCGGGATCAGAGTTGAAAGCACCAAATAGTTCAGATGTTCCTAAACTCACAAACATGGCTGAAGCTGCAAGCTTTGCGCTGGTTTGCAGGAATTCACGGCGGTTAATTCCGCCTTTATTGATATTCTTTTTCATTTCAGTTGTTTTAATTTGATTATCCCTGGATTTTAATACATACTTATGTTTTCACCTTATCCTGAACGGTTTCACCTTCCATATCTTTTCAGAATAGTCCCGGATGGATCGGTCTGACGAGAACTTACCCATTCTGGCCACGTTCAGAATCGCCATATTGTCCCATTTATCCGGATTCTTCCAGGTATTTGCCACAATGTCCTGGCATGCAACATAAAGGGGATAATCAGCCATAAGCATAAAAGGATCATGCCATAAGAGTTTATCTGTTATGGGCTTAAACAGATTGGTGTCGCCTTTGGAGAAAAATCCGGAATTTATCAGATTTATCACCTCCCTCAACTCTTCATTGTGATCGAAAATAAAATGAGGGTCATAGGCGTTTCGTCTGGCATTATCAACCTGAGAAGCCGTGAGTCCGAAGAGGAAGAAATTATCATCACCAACCTCTTCCCTAATCTCAATATTGGCTCCATCCAGTGTTCCGATGGTAAGGGCTCCGTTCATCGAAAACTTCATATTTCCTGTACCACTGGCTTCCTTACCTGCAGTTGAAATTTGTTCTGATAGATCTGCTGCAGGGTAGATATGCTGGGCGTTGGTAACATTAAAATCAGGGAAAAAAACCACCTTGAGCCGGTCTTTTACATCCGGGTCGGAATTTACAATATCCCCTACAGAATTGATTAGTTTGATAATAAGCTTTGCAATGTGATACCCGGGAGCCGCCTTTCCTCCAAATATAAAGGTACGGGGAGCAATTTCAATTCCGGGATTTTTCTTTATACGGATGTACCGCGTAATGATATTAAGTACATTAAGGTGCTGCCTTTTATACTCGTGAATTCGCTTTACCTGTATATCAAACATGGAAGAAGGGTCAACGGTTATTCCCATCCTCACCTTAATCAGTCCTGCGAGCTGTTTTTTATTCTCCAGTTTTACATTCCTGAATTTCTCAACGAAAGCTGCATCAGTTGCAAACGGTTCCAGTTTATGCAGCTCATCGAGCTTGCCGGGCCATGTATCGCCTATTGCATCTGTTATCAGCCTGGTTAATCCCGGGTTACTTAACACGATGAAGCGTCGTGGTGTTACACCGTTTGTAATATTATGGAATCGCTCAGGGAACATGTCCACCCAATCATGTAATACTTGCTGCTTTAATAGGTCTGTGTGCAGCGCTGCCACTCCGTTAATGGCAAAACTACCTGCGCAGGCCAGGTTCGCCATGCGGATATATTTTTCGCCTGTCTCATCAATAATTGACATCCGCGAAAGTTTACCGGTATCACCAGGGAACCGATTGCTGACTTCCCTGAGGAACCGGTAATTTATTTCATAAATTATCTCCAGTACACGTGGAATCAGGTAAACAAACAGTCCCACAGACCATTTTTCCAGTGCTTCGGGAAGGAGGGTGTGATTGGTATAGCTGAATGTTTTGCAGGTCGTTTCCCATGCAATATCCCAGTCCAGCTTATGTTCATCAACGAGTAAGCGCATAAGTTCAGCTACTGAAACTGCCGGATGGGTATCATTAAGTTGAATCGCCCATCTTTTATGAAAATCCTCTGGTTTTCCATCTAAACTCAAGTGCATTCTCATCATGTCCTGCAGGGAACAGGAAACAAAAAAGTATTGTTGTTTAAGTCTGAGTTTTTTTCCCTGTAACATTTCATCATTGGGATAAAGTACCTTGCTGATATTCTCTGACTTCACTTTATAGTCAACCGCCTTATAATAATCGCCCTGATTAAATGATGAAAAGTCAAAAGACTCTTCTGCTTCAGACTTCCACAGGCGCAGAAAATTGCAGGATGGAACCCGATACCCCATTACGGGAGTATCGTAGGGAATTCCTGTCACCAGGTAAGCAGGTTTCCATCTGGTTCGCTGAATGCCGTCCGTGTCAGTATACGGTTCAGTGTAACCTCCGAAACTGACATTCACCTGAAGTTCAGGTCGGGCACTTTCCCAGGGATTTCCTTTGCGCAGCCATTTGTCAGTTTTCTCCACCTGCCAGCCATCGCGGATCTCCTGGTCGAAGATGCCGAACTCATAGCGTATACCATAGCCTATGGCAGGTATTTGCAGTGAGGCTAGTGAGTCGATATAACATGCTGCCAAACGACCCAATCCGCCGTTTCCAAGTCCGGGTTCTTCTTCCCGGGCAACTATTTCACCGAAATTAAAACCAAGCTCTTCAACAGCTTGTTTCATCTCATCATAAATACCAAGGGCAATCAGGTTAACTCCTAACTGGGGACCCAGAAGAAACTCGGCAGAAAGATAACTTACCAGGCGCACATCATTATCAAAAACAGCATTCATTGTTTTGTGTTCCCGTTGCTGAAGCCTGTCATGAACAGTATATGAAACTGCCATATAAAGGTCATTAAGCGATGTATTCACAATATTTCTGCCCTGCTGGTAAAAAAGATGTTCGGTAATAGCCTGTTTCAGGGAGTTCATGTCCATACCGGTGCGCACATCTATGCTTGCTAAAGGGGAATTGCCGGTTTTAGATTTGTTTGTGTCTGACTTATTTGCCATGGAAGTTGTTTGTGTTTTAATTTAAATGTTTTACCATCCGCACTGAAACCGATCCGGAATATGGCTGACCGTCTTTATCAAGAATTTTTATCCCGAATGAACCTTTTCGCAAAGTATCGATGCGTTCCTGCGCATTTTTGTACCATGTTGCATACGACTGGGCGGAGGAGTTAAATGGCAGCAAAATCAATACTCCCGTTAAAAGAAGAATAAAAATATTTTTCATTTACGCTGGTGTTTTAGCTATATAATTTAAAGAGTTCTAAGGTACAAAAAGTCTTGATAAATAAAGCATACAGTGTGAGTACTGAGCAAGAGG
>CAYOLQ010000096.1:0-5517 GCA_964404825.1 uncultured Chitinophaga sp. | reverse complement strand
AAATTTGATTATGAAGCGGATTTTTTAGAAATTACATAGCAATTTGTGAGAGCGGCCCGCCAGTCGTAATAAAAATAGTACAGGTATGAAAAAGTTTTACATCAATATTATCCTTCCGGCAATTTTATCAATCCTCTTGTTTATTCTTACTATTTTTTTCGTAATTATCCCTCGGTTTCAGCAGAATATAATGGACGACAAGCGTGAAACCATTAAAGAGTTAACAAATGTGGCATGGAGTATTTTATCGAAATATGAAAAGGATGAAAAAGATGGATTAATAACCCGCGATGAGGCTCAGGAGACTGCTGTATTGCGGATACAATATTTGAGATATGGGGAGGAGAACAAGGATTATTTCTGGATAACAGACATGACCCCGAAAATGATTATTCACCCTTACAGAAACGACCTGAAGGGAAAAGACTTATCCAATTTAACCGATCCTCACGGGAAAAAATTATTTGTTGAATTTGTAGAAACGGTTAAAAAATCGGAGCAGGGATATGTCGACTATATGTGGCAATGGAAAGATGACTCCCTGCAAATAGTGCCAAAACTATCGTATGTTAAGATTTTTAAACCCTGGAACTGGGTAATCGGAACCGGTATTTATATTGAAGATGTAAAAAAAGAAATTGCTGCACTTACCCAAAGGATGGTATGGATTTCCGTAGCAATTACCATTTTAATTGCTTTCCTGCTTATCTATATTTTAAAACAAAGTTTTAGCATTGAGCGAAAAAGAATTTCTGCTGAAAACGATTTGCAGGAATCGAAAGAAAAATACCGGACTCTGGTTGAAGCGGCAACCGAGGGCTTATTAATGCTTTATGAGGGAAAGATCAGATTCGCTAATTCCGTGATAGGCAAAATGACCGGCCATGAAGCCAGTGAGCTTATTGACCTTCCATTATATGAAATAATCAGTAAAAATAACAATAAAGATATTCTGGAATTATTCTCGGGAAAGACCATAAAGGAAGGGCAATTTGAAGTAAACCTGCTTCAAAAAAATGGCGGGATAATAAATGTTTTGATTATTTCTTCAATTACCGGTTTCTATGGAAATACAGTCAATATATTGATTATTAAAGACATTTCCATCGATAAATACAGTAATCCTCAGGGTTTGGATTATCAAAAACTTATCAGCACACTGAATATTGGATTTTTCAAGGCGAGGCTGGATTCAAAAGGAAAATTTCTTTTTGCCAACGAAACGGCTGTCAGAATTCTTGGGTTCGACAGTTTTAAGGAATTGGCCGATACCAGTATTCTCCAATTGCTTTCAGAGACCGATGATAAAAAAATCCTGATCAGGAATCTTATTGAAAATGGATTTTTAAAAGCCAAGGTACTCAAAGTCTATAAAAAGAACGGAAGCTTTTCGGTTGTTTCCGTATCACTGGTTGTGACCAACGGCGGAAATACAAAAGATTTGTTTTGTGAAGGAATTATTGAAGATATTACCTCACAGGAAAATGAAGCAACCCAAACCAAAGATCTGATTGCTGAATTAAAATCGACCACATTTTTAATTGAACAGGCCGTTGCAGATTATATCATTCCAGTTACCTCAGTTGATTCGGATTTGTCAATAGGCAGTTCAATTGAAGTAATGCGGAAACGGAAAACCGATCATATACTTATATCGAAAAATGAGAAAGATTTTATTGGAATTGTAACAAGCAGGGACATACAAACACGGGTGATTGAATTAAAATTAAGTTTAGAAAATCCCATTTATTTTATTATGAGCTCTCCGGTTGTTTATACCGGAGGTTCCACAACGGTTGGTGATGCAATAATTCTATGTGAAGAAAAGAGTTTAAGTCATTTGGTTGTTAGAGATGGTGCGAATATAATTTTAGGGGTATTCAGTACCAGAGAAATATATAAAAGTGTAACAGACTCACTTTTATTTTTTATTCATAAGGTAAATAAGTCGGAAACAAATACCGAACTGAAGCAATGCTATGAGTCGCTGCAATTGTTTATTAAACCACTCATAAAAAGCGATATATCTGTAAGTCACATTACAAACATCACCTCATCGTTCTCCGACTCGGTAATAAGGCGGATTATTGAACTGTCCGTTAAAGAGATTGGAGAGTCGCCCGTTGCATTCTCATTTATTTGCCTGGGAAGCGAAGGCAGAAAAGAAGGGACTTTGTTTACCGATCAGGACAATGCTATCATTTATGAGGATGTGTCCGGGGAAAATGTAAGTAGTGTAGAAGAGTATTTTATCAGACTCGGTGAACTGGTGTGCAATTCTTTGAACCATGTTGGCTATTCGTTTTGCAGGGGAAATATAATGGCGAAAAATCCGCTGTGGAACAAGCCAATCAGCACCTGGAAAAAGTATTTTACCAACTGGATAACAAACCCTGAGCCTCAGAATCTTCTGGATGCCACTATTTTCTTCGATTTTAGAAATGTGTATGGTAATCCTGAGTTCGCAGACGAATTAAGAAAAACAGTTAATACATTAATTCCACATCAGGCGGTTTTTTTGTACCATCTTGCCAATAATACTTTTAATGCAAAAATCCAGCAAATAACATCAGTAAGTAACCTAAGCGATAGAGAGGGGGAGAGCATTGATTTAAAAAGCGGTATTAACCATATTATAATGTTCGCGAGGACCTATTCACTTCAAAACTCCGTTTCATCAGGAAATACTCTGGAAAGATTGCATGCTTTGGAGCAAAGGCAAATTATTTCAAAGAGCATGGCTGATGAAATGATTTACATTTACAACTTTTTGATGAAGCTCCGTTTTAAAAATCAGGTTGCCTTGTCGGAGAAAAATTTGCCTGTATCAAATTTTCTGAATACCAAAAGCATTAATGAGATTGAAGTTTCGGGTCTGAAAAACGTTCTGTCAAAAATCCCGGAGTATCATAAAAAAATCAAAATTGATTTCAGGTTAAACACTTAAGTTAACCTGAATTCAATATAAATGAAAATCAGATATTATTGATTTCCAATGCAAAATTTATTAAGCGCAGATCCGCCAAAGGCGGACCGCAATGACGCGGTTAAAAAAGAAATAAAAAAACCGCGCTTTCTCTGCGACTTCGCGTTCCGCACCAGCGGAACTGCGCTTAATTATTTAACTTGATTTTCAATGCTATTCTTATTTCTAACTAGCGTTAAATTATGGCTAATCAGACAGCAAAAAATGCATTATGCTTAAAAGTTTTGTGTTCATTACTCTGAACGTAACCAAGCTGATTGGTAAGTAAGATGGTGCTCCCTATATATAATGGCTTTTGGTTAAAATGGCTGTGTCCGTATATCCAGAATTTCACACCACTTGATTCAATAAGGCCTGTTAAATCAACACAAAATGCTTCATTCAATGAGCTGTTTTTATGCACATCGGAGTTACATAAATCTGAAGGCAAATGGTGGGTTACAACAACCGTATTTTCATGTTTTTGCTGTAAGGACTGTTGAAGAAATTTTAACCCGTCGTGGTGCAGGATATTAAAATCGGGGGCTTTAAATTTCCTGTTTCCCTTGCGGATACATTGGAAATCGGAAACACTCTGTTCAATGGTTTTTTCATATAATGTGCTGATTTTTGACCATAAGGTGCTAAATATAAATCGGATATTATCGTATTGAAGCTCTATATTATTTACGATGTTAATATTATCCCGCACCTGAATATTATACGATTCAGGGTAGTCTGCAATGTCTTTATAATAAAATTCATGATTTCCGGGTACCCAGTACACCTGCTTGTAATTGTCGGCGATAAAGCTAAAAAAGGAGTTTGTAAAAAACTCATCATGTAATGGAATGATATCCCCCGCTAAAATTAAAATTTCGCCACTTACGGCTAATGGTTTGCTTAGAATGTATTTGCTATTGTGCTCAAATTCAATATGTAAATCAGAGCAGTACTGAATTTTCATGATTTTTGTCTTCGTGCATATATTAACAACGCTTCTATAAACCTTTTTAAGATGCTGATATGTATCTTTTATTAATCTTTATATAAAATCATAAAGTATAAACATTCAACGCTTTGCTCGCTTTGCGACTTTGCGTGAAACAAGAGATTAAATACTGATGTTTTTACCCTACCTCACTTATTTTTTTTAACAGGGGCATGTCCAGTATTTCAATTTCCCGTCCATTTATCGAAATGATCTTCTCTTTCGAAAATTCCGACAGCAGTCTTACGGTATTTTCTTCTGAAATGGCCGACATTTCGCCAAAATCTTTTCTGGTTAAACCAAGATGAAAGTTATGACTATTGTTTATTTCGGACAAATAAATAAGGTTTTCCGCTATCCTTCCTCTTACTTGTTTTTGGTTCAGCGAAATGATTTTTTTCATAATAGTTGAAACTGATTTTCCAAGGGCTTTATTTAAAATCAGCAGCAAATCATGGTCCTCAATATAAAGTTGCTTAACAAAATTCAAATCAATAAAGCACACTTCCGAATCTTCCAGCGAACTGACAGAATAAAAATATCCGGGATTTTCAAAAAATGACAACAGGCCAATATAAGCAGGTGGTTTGAGAATATACAAAATTATATTTCTGCTATTTAGTCCCTCAATATAAAGCTTTGCAGAACCCTTTACCAAAAATAAGGCATGGGTTACATCTGAACCTTGCTTACAAATTATATCGTGTTTTTTAAAATGGGCATGCAAGGGATTAATTTCATCAATATTTTTTCCACTTTTAACAATAGCGGGATAAATATCACATTTTAACAGGCAGTTGTTACAACTGCAATCTTTGGTGAACTTCATCAGGTTTTTATTTCAAATATAGTCAATAAGTTGTTTTGCAACAATGTTTAATTTCAACTTAATCTATAATCAAGTTTTGTATATTAAAGCTATTTTTATTGAAATTTTAAACCTTAAACTAATTAAACAAGGAGGTTCAATTGGAAACAAACAGCAATGATTACAACTTTAGTTTGTTTAAACCTGTCAGTCCTTATGGCAGGAGGAACAGGAATCTGATAATCACATTATTAATAATCTGGTTTGTTGCAATCTTTGGATTTCAGGGACTTCTGCTGATCTTTCAAAAGCCAACACCTGAAAAAGCACTTATAGCATTTGAATCGGTGTGGGAAAATGTAAAAGCAGGAAATGCAGATGATCAGCAAAAAAAGGAATTGGTTAATTCATTGATTTCAGTTGCGGGAAAATCGTCAGTAGCAGCCAAACATAAGCCCATTTTGCACAAAGCCATAACATATTATGTTTTTGGCATAATCAGCGACCCTGAAAAAATTGTTCTGTCGGAGCAGGTTAAAGAACTGGAAACTACCAGGGAAAAGCTCGCAAAAGCTTCAGATGCAGAATATGCCCTGTTGAAAGCAGATTTGTCAAGGATCAAAGCGAATATCAATTCCATTGCTAATGAAAAAACCGGGATTGATCCCTCCAATAATAAAGCAGCAATACTTCCATATAGTTTAAATGCTGAGAATGCGGAGCTTTCAATTGAGGAAATAGAGGCTCTTGCTA
>CAYOLQ010000095.1:0-13184 GCA_964404825.1 uncultured Chitinophaga sp. | reverse complement strand
AGTCCATTTAATCCCTCTGAAATCAGTAATCTCGGATTAGAATTTAAACTGAACTAAGAAGCTAAAAAAGCAAACTATGAATTGCAGCCACGAATGCACATGATATCCGGTGCATTCGTGGTTATTTTATTTTATTATTGATTCAGGTGTAAGAATTAGGCATATTGATTTTTCCGAAAAAACAGATACTTTTAACCATCGAAAAAACTGGTTCAGTATTGTACATGAAAAAAGTATTAGGAATTTCAGCCTTTTATCACGATTCATCTGCTGCTTTGCTGATTGATGGAAAAATAATTGCCGCTGCTCAGGAAGAACGATTTACACGAATCAAGCACACTCCCGAATTCCCGATAAATGCTATAAAATATTGTCTTGAATATTCAGGCTGCAGCATAGACGAGTTGGATGCTGTTGTTTTTTACGATAAACCACTCCTGAAATTCGAAAGGCTCATTGAGACCTATTATGCGTTTTCTCCGCGCGGACTGATACAATTTCTTACCGCAATACCCGTCTGGCTGAAGGAAAAACTTTTTCTGAAAAAACTGATTTATGATGGTTTGAGAGAAGTAGAAAAGTACGATAAAAAAAATCTCACCCTCTTGTTTTCGGAGCATCATCTATCGCATGCAGCCAGTGCATTTTTTTCATCTCCTTATCATGAAGCTGCCATTTTAACTATCGATGGCGTTGGTGAATGGGCCACAGCTTCAATAAGCATCGGGAAAAACAATAAAATAAAAATGCTGAAAGAAATGAGGTTCCCGCATTCGGTGGGTCTGCTGTATTCTGCATTTACATATTATCTTGGTTTCAGGGTTAATTCGGGGGAGTATAAACTGATGGGGCTGGCTCCATATGGGAATCCCGGATCACAGCAAACTAAGGATTTCATTTCATTAATTAAAACTCATCTGGTTTCAGTTAAAGAGGATGGTTCGGTGTGGCTTAATCAGGACTATTTCAATTATGCTACCGGATTGCGGATGGTTAATGAAAAAAAATGGAGACAATTGTTTGGATTCCCCGGTTTGAAGGCTGATGAAAAACCGGAACAGAAGCATTGCAATCTGGCTTACGCAATACAGGCGGTTACCGAAGAAATCGTGCTTAAGATGGCATCCGAAGCAAAAAAACTTACCGGAAGCGACAATTTATGCCTTGCCGGTGGTGTGGCTTTGAACTGCGTTGCAAACGGAAAACTTTTAAAATCGGCACTATTCCGGAACATCTTTATTCAGCCTGCTGCAGGAGATGCAGGAGGTGCGCTGGGAGCAGCTCAGGCTGTCTTTTATATGTATTTTAACGAGGATCGGGTGGTAAAAGGCGAATCGGACTCCATGGAAGGTTCCTATCTGGGTCCTGAATTCTCCGAAAAAGAGATAGTCACAGCTTTTAAAAAACTTAAAACTGTTTACACCAGACCGGATAGTTTTGATGATTTATGTGCTGAAGTTGCCGGTCTGCTGGACCAGGGTCAGGTTGTTGGCTGGTTTCAGGGGAGAATGGAGTTTGGCCCAAGAGCCCTGGGTAACCGAAGTATACTGGGAGATGCCAGAAATGCTGAAATGCAGAAAAAACTGAATCTTAAAATAAAACACCGTGAGGGTTTCAGACCCTTTGCTCCTGCTGTACTTTATGAAGATTCGGAAGTTTTTTTCGATTTGCATGTCCCCTCCCCTTATATGCTGCTGATTGCAGATGTACAGGAAAAACGAAGAAAGAAATTACCGGAAGATTATCATGAAATGGACTTATGGGATAAGCTGTATTTTGAACGGAGTGATGTGCAATCGGTTACGCATCTCGATTTTTCAGCACGTGTACAAACCGTTCATAAAGAGACAAATCAAAGGCTCTGGAATCTTATCAATACTTTTAAAAAGAAAACCGGATATGGTATTGTGGTAAATACCAGTTTCAATGTAAGAGGAGAGCCTATTGTATGCACTCCCGAAGAGGCTTATAAATGCTTTATGCGCACAGAAATGGATTATCTGGTGGTTAATGATTTCCTGCTGAAGAAAACGGAACAACCCGATTGGGAAAACAAGGAAAAATGGATGGTAAAATTCAAAATGGATTAATATGGAATTTTTAAAAGATCTTTGGATGTTTATGAAGGAGAGAAAGAAATTCTGGCTCGCTCCTATTATCATCATTTTGCTTTTGATAGCACTGTTGTTAGTTTTTGCCGGTGGCTCAGCTATTGCTCCTTTTATTTATACACTCTTTTAGTTATGGCCGCTGATACCCGAAACCCTGAAAAATCAAAATCCAGTATTCTGATTATTTGTATAGGATTCTTAATTATATATCTCGCCTTTAAGCAGGAATGGGCTCTCTATGTATCTGTTACTGTTGGAATCCTGGCCGTTGTTTCGAATTATATGAGCCTGCAAATAGAATGGATTTGGCTAAAAATTGGTCTTGTACTCAGCTATATTGTTCCTAATATTCTATTAAGTATTGTGTTCTTTTTGTTTCTGCTTCCCATTGCAATGGTTTCAAAACTTTTTACAAAAGATCCGCTTATGCTTTCAGGGAACAGGAAAAGCTATTTTGTTGAGGTTTCGAAAGAATATGATGCTGAAAGTTTTAAAAAACCCTGGTGATTTTTGATTTACAAAAGTTGTTGAAGCAATCCGATAGACTGATTTTCCGGTTCAATAATACGGAGCTGTTCAAGTTGACTTTTGGCTGTGTTTTTATCGCTATTACCAATATTTGCATTTATGCTCAGAATGAGGAACCCTGGCTCAAAACAAAACCAGTTATAGGACTTATTCAGAAAAAAAGCAGCATTGGTAAAATCCTTCTGTTCAAAGAACACTTCGCCCAAAATGCGGCTGACAACTGGTGAGTCGGTCATTTTCAGGGATTCGGTCAATAATGGAATTGCTTCATCGAATCTCTTTTCCTTCAGAAATTCTTTTGCTGAGAAAACCTTTTCACGAACAGGATATGGGATATAATTTCCCAGGGTATAAGATTTGGGGGGCACCTGAATTTTTGCTCCGGGCTGAAATTTCTGCAGTATCTCAAGTACCTGCTTTGCTTCATCAGTCTTATTCTGATAAATATAGGAGGTGTATAGTTTTGTGAGAATCCTTCCCTTATATTCATCATCAGAAATTTCAAAGGCTTTGGTAAAAAACCGTGATGCTTTGGCAAAATCATTCTGTATCATGCATATTTCACCTGCTCTGAAATATGCCAGGTAAGATGGATTTAATTCCAATGACCTGAGATAACATTTATAAGCGAGTGGGAGATCGGCTGTTTTGAGGAAAAAGTCTGCTGCTTCACTGAGTAGTTCAGGAGTATATGGAACCAACTGAATTAATGCCATATATTCCCTGCCGGCATTTATAAAATCCCGCTTTTCATTGTATTCATCGGCAAGCTGTAGATGTGCATCCAGAGAAAGAAGTGATTGTTTCGCCATTACGGTAAATGCAAGGGAATCGATTTTGCCTTTCGGTTTGTAAATAAGACGGTAATCAATGAAATCTTCAGATTCATCACGGAACGGCCAATGATAAGACAGGTTGGTAATGCGGTGGTGACCCAGTAAACTGTCAAGAGCGGTATATCCATATGTCCGGCGGAAGTCATCAGACTGCCGTGCCGTATATTTATTAACTTCCTTATCAATTATTCCGGAGGAAGAAATTGAATTATAGAAAACATCTGCCATAAGAAAATATCCTTCGATGTTAGGATGCACATGCTCGGTAAGCAGGTTATTACCAACGATACCGTTTGGTGATTTATCTTCAAAAGCTTTAAGCATTGGGACAAGTGTGGCTTTATGAAGTCTGGCAAGTTCTTCAATTGCCACATTGATATCAGAAGAGGCTCTGAATCTTACACAATCGAGATCTCTGGCCCTGCTATATAAACTTTTTGCCATTTGAAAATCCGATTTATTCTCAGCATCCTTTGCCTTTTCAAATATTACTTCAGCATTTTCTCCGCTCCCGGATTTATCGGAACCGAAGGGTTTAAGTCCGGAAGTATTGCTAACCAGAGTACTGATGAATACAGGGACATTTTGGTCGGAAGCTTTTTCCAGAATGGCTGACATGTTGGACCTGAATTGCAGGAGGCCTGCATTATAATCCGGGCCATTATAAACAATATCTGCTTTTTTGACCACCTTACTCATAAGGGTACCCCGGTTTACGGTATTAGCATTTTTCCCTGAAGGTCCGGATACCTTATATAAAGCATTCCTCAATACCTGATAAAATCTCAGATCCATCAATTTCAAGTGCAGGAGAATGAGAGGACGACTTTCACCAACACCAATATTCGAGCCTATTCCAAAAGCGCCATAATATTCATTGTGTCCGGCATAAATTAATATTGCATCCGGTTCCTCTTTTAAAATATCGTCTGTAAAACCGAGCAAAGTATAGCTGTTGATAGCTGTTATGGCAGTATTTATTATTTCTATTTTTTTATCGGGGTAGGCACTTTCAAGATGGTTTTGAAATATTCGGGTAAACATCAGGTTACCATCATATGGAAATCCGAAAACGCTGGAACTTCCAAGAACAAAAATGCGGAATGTATTATCCTTCTTATTTTTCAGGAACATATCATTCCTGGGTCTGTTATTGTCGATAGTTCTAAAATACTTTGCAGCAATATCGGGACTAACAACTTTAAATCTTTCGTATGAAGGTTCCGGATTTGTAACAAACAGGCTGAAATCATGACCATAATTGAATAATCTCAGGGATCCCTCGAGTAAAATAAAGAAAAACAGGGGGAAAAGGATTAAAAGGAATTTAAAAAACAAAGCCCTTGCAGGTGAGATTTTTCTAACAGCTGGTTTAACATTATTTTTCATTACAGAGGGATTAGCAGGGTCGAAAATACAAATTCCGTCAAATATTAGCCAGCATTGGTTACATTTTTTTCCCTTCGATCACCAAAGGCTTGACGAAGCTGATACATAGAGTGCACAAAAGAAAAAACTCAAGGTTCACAATGTCAAGTGACCAGAATTCATTGTTAATAAAGGTTCTTTGTCACTTACGAAACTCTTCTTGTCTATCAATTGAAATTATCTATAAGGTTGATGGTGTGTTTTTTACAATAACTATTTCAGATTGACTTGCAAATGTGGTTTTTTTCAATCCGGAAATACAGATACAGTTCAGGGAAAAAATTATTAATTATACATTGTGAGAGTCCAAACAATTATCATCAATACACCTGATTAGCCCATTAATGTTAATTAAAAATTAAAAAATCATCATTTTTTTGTATGAAAAATTTTGGTTTCTTCATTTAAGAATCTATATTTACCCTTATTAACTAAACAAATATTTCTAACTAAAAACAAAAATTATGAAAAGAAAGATTTTTACACTATTTCTTGGAACCTTGTTTGTTGCCGGAGTATTCGCACAACAGCCAAGCGGCGAGATTGTAAAAGCTTCTGTAGCGCCTGTAATTGACGGCGTTGTTGATGCAGTTTGGGCAGAAGCAAATGTATATGACATTGCTCTCCCTATCGGCACAGAAACTCCTACCTTAGGTGAAGCAGGTGAAACCACATGGGCAGCATTATGGACAATGGACGGCATTTTCGTGCTTCTCAAAGTAACTGATGATGACTTTTATCCCAGTTATGCAGCAACTCCTCCATCAACCAACACATGGGAATGGGATAAACCTGAGATTTATTTCGATGTGAATTACAATCTGGCTGACGGCAAAGGCCCTATGACGGCAAATAGCGGACATTATCAGGTTGCTCCGGGATTTTTAGATGGATCAAATAATGGTACTGTTAGAACTGATAATGGTTCTACCTTTGCATTCATGGTTGACGGTTCTAATTACATTGGTGAGTATTTCGTTCCTTTTACCAAACTCCTCGATGAAAACAGTATTGCTGTTGATAAAACCGGTAACATCGGATTTGATGTAACTATTATTGACAGGGACCGTACTGCTGACACCAGAAGACGTCAGGTTTGGGCTAATACTGATGCAGCTGCTGAATCATGGTCAAACATGAACGGCTGCGGAATCGTAACTTTATTAGGCGCAGAAGCGGGTGTTGATGTAGAAAGCATTACCCTTTCAGGTGGCACAACCATCACTACGGACAATGGCACTTTACAGCTTGTTGCTGCAATCCTTCCTGAGGATGCTACCAATAAGGTTCTTAAATGGACAGTTGAAAACGGAACCGGAAAAGCTACTGTGAACTCAGAAGGTTTGGTTACCGGAGTTTCTGACGGTACTGTAACTGTTACAGCTGCGGCAACAGATGCATCCTATGTTGATGCAACAATCGAGATTACTATCAGTGGACAGGTAACAACTGTTCAGGAAATGAACGTTATCAGAAACTGGAATTTCAGTGTATTAAATGCTGACGGAGTTACAGCAGCAGAATGGGGTGGATGGAAAGATGCTTCTCCCGAGCACAAAGTAATCGAAGGTGTATCCGTTCATACTCCAGCAATTAGTGCAGATGTGTGGAGATATCAGTTCAACCAGAATCAGTTAACTGCTTTACCTGACGTAGACTATATTTATTCTTTCGTTGCATGGGCAGATGTTGACAGAACTATCAATACCGACTTCGAAGATACCGAAGCTAATGGCTATACAAGGTATGGAGTTTCAACTGATCCTGAATCAAATGGTTCATCAGACTGGACTTTCCCTATTACAACTTCACCTACGAAGTTCGTATTCCATGTGAACTTTAACCAAATTAAAGAAACTACTGACCAGAAAGTTTCTTTCTTCCTGGGTGCATTTACCGATGCTAGTACAGTTTATATTGACAGTGTATTGCTTGTAACTGCTGAACAGTATAATAGTGCTGTTAAAGTTCCCACAACTGCTGTTTCCGGAGTTAAGATTTATCCTAACCCAATCGACAACAGCAATGTTCTGAACGTTGCTCTTACTTCAGCTAATTCCAAAGTAACTATCTACAATAGCGTTGGTCGCAAAGTAGAAGAAGTTATTGTAAACGGAAGTATTGCTAAGATTGATGTTAGCAGCTACGCTCGTGGAATGTACTTTGTAAAGGTTAATACCGATTCTGTACAGAAGTTTGTAAAATAACCTGAATAACTATTTATTTTGAAAAGGCTGTCCTTCGGGATGGCCTTTTTTTGTTATAATAAACCGACCCCGCTGGGGTCGGTGGTTATTCGACAAACATACCTGAAAATCCTATTTCATAAAATAAAGTTCCCAATTTGAGAATTTATTCTTATATTTGCATCACTCAAATTAAAAAATGGAGCGAATATTTGCGAAAAGTACATTAAGGGAATTTTGGGTAAAACATCCTGATTCTGAGCAATACTTAAAGACTTGGTATGACACATCTATGAACTCTGAGTGGAAAAACCAAAATGAAATTAGAATGACATACGCAAGTGCCAGCATTTTAAAAAATAGCAGGATTGTTTTTAATATAAAAGGCAATTCCTACAGACTGGTAGCAAAGTTTAATTTTGAGAAAAAATGGATCTTTATCAGATTCATTGGCACACATGTAGAATACGATAAAATTGATGCCAACACAATTTAAAACATTAAGAACATGAACATAAAACCTATTAAATCAAAATCTGATTATCTGGAGGCTTTAAAAAGACTTGATGTAATTTTTGATGGAAAGATCGGTTCACCTGAAAGTGACGAAGCAGATGTGCTTGGTTTATTAATCGATGAATATGAAAAAAAACATTATCCTATTGATGCACCCGATCCAATCGAAGCTATAAAAATCAGAATGGAAGAAATGCAATTAAAGCAAGTAGATTTAATTAATGAGATTGGAGGGAAAAGCAGAGTTTCCGAAATACTAAACCGAAAGCGAAAACTGACAGTTGAAATGATCCGTAAACTGACCACAAGATTGAATCTTTCACCTGGATTACTGATAAACGATTATCAACTGACCAGATAACAAGGTATTAATGGTAACAGCACATTCTTCCCCTGCATGCTTTGGATATTCTGATTGGGTTGTATTATAAAAGAAAAAGGCCGCCCACTGGCAGCCTTTTTACATAGAAGTATCTTTTAAAAAGAAGATTATTCAAATGGCAGGTACCAGTTAGCAGGATTCATAAGCTTTGCATGTATCTGATCATACATGGGAGTTCCTGCGAACTTTGCAGCAACTTTATCTGCCAGATATTCCGGTTCGCCTCTGCGTTCAGCTATACGAACAAGGTCGTTCCACCTTTTTCCTTCGTAGGCCAGTTCAAGTGCTCTTTCAGCAATAATAAAATCTTCAATCATCCTGGTAGCGTCCTCACCTGTTACTTCTGCGGGTACAACTCTGGATGCAAGAGCTACTCTGCCTCTTATACCCATGTTATTTGCCCACTTGGAATAAATTGCAGGCTTTGGATTTTCCTTATTAACTCCCTGATTAAGAAGCATAAGGGCGTATTTCTGAGAAGTAGGATCTCCTAATCTGTTCAAAGCTTCTGCCAGCAAGAGATGAATATCAGCTGCTCTTGAAATAATGATATCAGAGCTGAAAGGATCAGATTTGTCGATTTCGTATTTTGTAATATAAGTTTCAGTAAGATATGTGGTATCAGTTAACTGAGCCAGGGTATCTACATCGAATGTAATTCCGGGTCCTCTCCATATGTCGCCAACTGGTCCGGCGGCAGCAGGAATCTGAGCCATAAACGAATCAACAAGTACCTTTGTAGGTTTAACCATAAAATCATTTGAGTAGTTGATCCATTTTACAAGGGGATTGTACTGCCCTTCATTTGAAGAAAACGGAATAACTGCAAGATTCTCCAGGAATCCTCCTTCAGCATTCAAATGGATATTTTGCCATCCTATATACTGGTAAGATTTATCCACTTTAAGAAGTGCTGACAGATTGAAGTAGCTTTCGCACGCAAGTTTCAGGTAAGTGGCAGCTTCTGCATACATGTTCTTCTCAAGATATAGTTCTCCTAAAAGAGCTTTGGTATTAACGAAATGTCCAATCCGAAGTTCGGCGTACTGAGTACCGGCTGTATTATCGTGGATGTATGGTGTAACCTGATTAATAAGGGTATCAAGCATAACATCCTTTGTTATAACAAGCTGATTCAGGTTTGATGGCAAGGCAACAAGATTATCTTCAATATATGCAGCCTTACCGTACATTCTCACAAGGGTGAGATAGGTATAAGAACGCATTCCAATCAATGCTCCCTTGAAATAATGAGAGAAGAAATCATCAAAATTCCGATCTTTAAGTCCTACATTGTCAATATTAGCCAGTACTTCATTTATATTGATGATAACTTTATACAGGTCAGCAGGGTTGGTGTAGGGGTTACTTGCATTAAAAACCTGCTCGTTAATTTCCCTTAAATAGGCATCAGCATTTGTTGTAACATCCATCATATCAGATCTAAGTCCGTCGAGGATATATAAACGCGGTAAAACATCCTGATACGGAATAATTGCCCCCTGAAGCGAAACTGATGCATCAACAATCGACTGGTAATGTTTATCAGGTGTGATTCGATCGCCGGCATTTTGGTCGTAGAACTCATCTCCGCAACCGGAACCGGTAAGCACAAGGGCAGTAAGTATAGCCAGGAAATATGGTGTAAATCGTGATCTCTTTTCCATTTTATATAAGTTTTACCTGTTATAAATCTAATTTTATTCCAACAATGAATGATTTGGTCTGAGGCATTTTACCATAATCAACTCCTCTGTAAAAAGGATTGTTCTGATACATGAAATCAGGATCATATCCGGTGTATTTGGTAAAAGTAAGCAGATTAGTAGCTGTTACATAAAGAGTGATCCCTTTATAAATTCCCGGCAATGTTGGAAGAGTGTAGTTAAGTGTAAGCTGCTTCAGGCGTAGGAATGAGGCGTCTTCAATCCAACGATCGGAGAATACCGAATTTCCTGTCGGGTCACCAAAACTTGCTCGTGGCATTGTGGCTCCTGTATTAGAAGATGTCCAGCGATCAAGAACTGCAACAGACTGGTTATCATAAGAGTCCATGGCTTCAGTCTTATACTTAACATAATTAAAAGCATCGTTGCCTATAGAATAATTAAAATATGCCGACAACTCAAAATTCTTATAGCTTAATGCTGTGTATATGCTTCCAAAAAGATCTGCATTGGGATCACCGATAATGGTCTTATCATCCTCATTGATAATGTTATTCCCATCATCAACAAATTTGACATCACCTTCCTGCATTGGAAGACCTTTCGGACCAATCACGGTTCCAGCTTCAGCAGCTGAAATGAGTCCATTGGTTTTGTATCCGTAAAAAGCATTTACAGTATTACCTACGGAGGTTATGAATTGAGCGGATGTGATATTGGTAATTATCTCAGTGGTATTTGCATTACGGAAGGTTAAACTTGTAACTTCAGTCATTACCTTGCTAACAGAACCTCCGAGTGTCCAAACAAAGTCGCCAGCCTGCAAACGGGTATCTGCAGCAACTTCAATACCGGAATTTTCGAGTTTACCACCATTATCATAATAGTTGGTGTATCCGAAAGTAGATGGCAGTTCCTGAAGCATAACCAGATTGTTAACACTTCCCTTGAATACATCCAGATGAAGGTTCACAGCCTGTTTCAATACAGATAAGTCTAAACCAATGTTGATGGTGTTTTTCTTTTCAAGTCCCAGATCGTCATTTGGAATGAGCTCTCTGGTAAGAACCCCGTCACCATTCATTCTTCTGGTAGTGTAATATAATTTCGAATAATCGTATGCACTGCTGTACATATTACCCGTGATTGAATAAGATGCCCTGAGTTTAAGATCCTCAAGCCAGCTGGCCTGATTGAGGAAACCCTCTGATGAAAGACGCCATGCAGCACCCACTGAAGGAAATAAATTATATCGGTTGTTTTTGTTCGTAGCAGAATTTCCATCATAGGAAAGGTTGGTACTCAGGAAATACTTATTTCTGTAATTGTAATTGAGGGTACCGAAATAGGACGCCCATCCTAAACCACGGTTATCGCCGGTTGTCTCACGCAGAAAATTATACTGCGATCCGTCTCCAAGACTTTTAAAGTCATCAGAAGGCGTATTCAGGTCAATACTGCGGTTATACTTGTAACTGTTTTGCATAACCCTGAATCCACCGTTTACAACAATTGTATGTCCGGCTACAGTTTTGTTCGAATAGGTTAAGGTTGTATGATTCTGAGAAGAACGGAATTCATAAACAAAATCGCCGGGGCTGTTAGCAGCGGAGTCAATCTGAACCATTCCTATATCCGGCAAAAAGATGTTTTCACGTGAATTATTGAAGTTAATCCCAACCAGAGTTGAAATATTAAAATGCTCATTGAATTTATAATTAGCCGTAACAGAACTTAAAAAATGATAGTTTCTGTTTGTGCCAAGTGCATTGGTGACAATGGCTTTCGGGTTACTGACATTAAAATCTCCTACATCATCGAGATAGTCCAGTACCAATCCTGTAGACTCATCCCGTGCATTGGGTGCCATTGTGGGGGGCATCAGGAGAGAAGAAAGAATAGGGTTTTTCCAGGCACTCGGACCCTGATTGGCTACTTTGCTGTCGGCAAGAGACAATTTTGCATTTGGTATTACAGAAAACTTGTCAGTGATATTGATTTTACCATTAATACGCAGGTTGAATCGGGTATAACCCGAATTTTCGTAAATCCCTTTCTGTGAGAGGTAACCTGTAGAAATATTATAGGTTGCGATATCATCCCCTCCTTTCAAAAAGAAGTGATACTTGGAAACTGCTGCGGGCTGAAAAATTTCATTTTGCCAGTTGGTAGTGTTGTTGTACTTGTAGTAACCTTCTGCAGAAGGATTGGACTCATTCATCCAGGGATACAGGTATTCGCGTGGCTCACCGTTTGTAGTCGGAAGGTAATAACCATTCAAATCGCTCAAATAACCCTGCGAGCCAAGCATCTGGCTGAAATACTGCTTGAATTGATTTGGTCCAAGAAGATCCTGATTCTTCGGGATAGCAGAAATACCGCCATAAGCAGAGAATTTGATTACGGTACTTGTTTCACCCTTTTGTTCTGTGTTCACATTTATAACACCATTTGAACCGGCTGATCCGAGGTATGAAACGCCATCCTTCAAAACGGTTATGTCAGATATATCATCTATATCCACAACATCCATAGGATTCAGGGCAAATCCTTCCATAAGGCTGAAATTTGCGTAAGAATAATCATGGATCATACCATCGATGAAAAGAATTGGTTCAGAATTTCCATATAATGATGAAACTCCCCTGATGTTCATAAAAGTTCTTTGACCTGGTAAACCGGATTGCTCCGTAACCGACATTCCGGGTACTTTCCCTTGTAATGTTTGATCGAATGAAGTTGATTTTGATAACTTGAAATCTGATGTAACCAATGATGTTACCGAGAATGTGGCATCTTTAACAATAACAGGTCCTGTAGGAGTATTATAGGAATTGTCAAGGGATCTGTATTTTTCAGAAACCATCGAAACATTGACGAATTCCCTCCCGTTCAGAAAAATATTCCGTTTATTATACCCAGGCAAATCAACGATAATTTCTGCTTCAAGGTCGGGTACGGAAATTGTAAATGCCCCCTGTTCGTCGGTTTCTGATGATGTTCCTGTTGAGGAAACAGAGATAGAAACCTGTTGTAAAGGCAATCCAGTGCCTGACTCTGTAACCACGCCCTTGACATTTACTTCAGTTGTTTGCGCCTCCAGATTTTGCGCAAATATGCCGGCGAAAAACAATGTTAGCAGAGACAAACAGGTCGAATATGAATATCTTTTTGTCATTTCAAATCTGTATTAAATTTTTGAACAGGTTATGAATTATTTAATTGGAGTTAATATAACGGTATCCCAGAAAAGTAAACCGGGGGATTGTGTAACAACCTTTATTTTATGCGTTTCGGTTTTAGTCCATTCAAATTCTCCCCAGCTGGTACTTTCAGCAGGATCAGTTGATTTAATTAAGGCTGTATTTACACCGTCAACATAAACAGCATAATTAGTCTGCCCACTCCATAAATTTGCCGTCATTTTATACTTTCCTTTCATAATTTTGGGCGAAGTAATTTCAACCCACCACCAGCCACTCATGCTGAGGCAATCGTCGTTCAGCACTTTACCGGTATCATGGTTTTTG
>CAYOLQ010000094.1:0-13221 GCA_964404825.1 uncultured Chitinophaga sp. | reverse complement strand
CTCTGTGTCTACTCTGTGTACTCTGTGTAACAATTGCATTTCATAGAGCCACAGAGTATTTCTACGTGAAACATTGTGTCTACTCTGTGTACTCTGTGTAACAATTGCATTTCATAGGACCACATAGTATTAATACCTATACCTTTTTATCCCGTTTTTAAGTAATACAACATTAAAATTAATAAGGAGTCCAAGATTCTTTTTTGCAAATTTCATGTATGTTAGAATTTGTGCTTCATGCACAGGTGCAAAAAATTCAACTGTTTTTAATTCAATTACAATTTCGTTTTCAACCAAAATATCAATTCTATACCCACAATCTAATTTGATGTCCTGATACACCACAGGGACAGCTATTTGCCTCAGTATTGAAAATCCGGCTTTTCTTAATTCAAATGCAAGACATTCTTCATATGCAGATTCAAGTAACCCCGGTCCGAGAATTTTATGGACTTCAATTGCACATCCAATTATCCTACTTGTAATAAGAATAGTTTTCATTAGTAGTAATTTATTTCTATATCCTTAATCATGCATGCATCATGAAAATCAGCCTCTCTTCAAGGGTTTTTTTCAATTCTACCTAAAAAATTGGAGTTCAGAGGAAAATTCTGATATTTGCGTAAAATAAATCAGCACTCCGTTGAGTTATCCTTATTCATACTTCAGTTTTTGAACAAAGCACCAAATCATAAAGTTTTTATCTTGCTGTTGTTTTTTATCTCCGGTTTTCAATCCCTGGATATAACAGCGCAAATTACATCACCCTCTGCTGATGCGTTGGTTTCGACACAATATCCGGCCGATACTGTTCAGTCACCTGTTTTTATTTTTTATAATCCGCCGGGAATTGATATCCAGGGAGAGCTGATTGCATCATTGCCAGCAATTGGAAATTTGAATTTCGATTGGTATAAGTATAATATCATAAGTGGTAATTTTGATCAGCTTTTACTTAGCCATACCGGAGTTTCCGAATCTCTTCTCAGCAACCTCACAGCGGGAGGATACAGGGCGCATATCTGGAACGGTACGGATACCGATACCACTTTAACAGCCTGGGTTCATATTGATAAACTCTTTACTTTCATTGAAAAGGATGCACAAGGAAGATTGAAAAAAAGTGCCTTTACATGTGATTACCTCACATTAAGCGCAACAGTGACTATTGACACTTTTTTCTATTATGATCCCATCAACGGGCAAAAAGTCAGGCTGGCAAATGGATTTTCATTTCTCTGGACATCCGACAATAGTGAACTCAGAATTCCGAATAAGGACAAAATACTGGATCCGAATACCACATACCAGCCTCCCTATCTTGATACATGGTATATCCTCACTGCAACCGATAGTTTTGGAATGTCAGATATTGATTCAGTTTTCTATGAATCCATTCAGGTTGGGCCATATCCACCGGAGTCTATGTTCAGTATAAAAGTATACGACAAGGAGGAAGCAAAGGATTTTACCGATGAAACAATACCATTTGCAGGTGATTCGCCAATGAGAGTTAAATTCATCAATGAATCGGTAAATGGTTTTAAATATGAGTGGATTTTTGCCGACAGCGCAAAATCCGATTATTTTGCCAGTGAATTTACCGATGATCTTGAATATCAGCCGGAATATCTGTATAAAATACCCAACGATTATTACCCGGCAATTGTAGTTATATCCGAAGCCGGTTGTATTGATACCTTTAAAGTTGAAGAACCCATAACCGTATTGCCCAGTCTGCTTGAAATACCTAATGTTTTCTCTCCTGATGGTAACGATCAGAACGATTATTTTAAGGTTAAGTTTCAGTCGATGAAGGAATTCAGTATCCGCATCTTTGACCGCGGCGGAAAACTGGTATATAAAGCTGAAATATCCGACATGTATACATGGGAAGGATGGGATGGGAATGTATTAGACTCCAAACGACCTGCTTCGCCCGGAATTTACTATTATGTTATAGATGCCACCGGCTGGGATCAGGAACATTACCATAAAGGACAGTACCGGGGAGTGGTTTACCTCTTCCGTGAAGCAAACTAAGTTTATTAGGTTAAAAAGTAAAAAGCTCATAAAATTCTGGTAATCTGAATTATATGAGCTTTTTGTATTTATGATTCAGAAAAACTATTCATCGTCTGAACCTTCGTCATATGCCTTAAGCAAGGTGTCCTGAACATCTCCGGGTACCTGTGCATATTCAAGGTATTTCATAGAATAAATAGCACGACCGCTTGTTATGGAACTAAGAGCTGTGCTGTACTTATTCATTTCTGCAAGAGGTACTTTAGCTGTAATCTTCTCAAAGCCTCTTTCGCTGCTCATACCCTGTACTATTGCTCTTCGTCCCTGAAGGTCACTCATCACATCGCCCATTCGATCTCCGGGTACCAGTACTTCAACAAGGTAAATTGGTTCAAGGATTTTCGGACCTGCGGCTTTAAAGGCCTGGCTGAATGCGTTTCTTCCGGCGAGACGGAAAGAGATTTCGTTTGAATCGACAGGGTGCATTTTACCATCATAAACAAACACCCGGATATCACGGGCATATGAACCTGTTAGTGGTCCTGTTTCCAGTTTCTCCATGATCCCCTTAAGAATAGCAGGCATAAACCGTGCATCAATCGATCCCCCTACAATACAATTGTAATAGACCAGTTTTCCTCCCCAGGGCAATTCATGTTCTTCCTTGCCACGCAGAGAAAGTTTCATGTCTTTTCCGTTTGCTTTAAACGATTCAGGCTCTTTTGCTCCTTCAATGAATGGTTCTATGAGCATATGCACTTCCCCGAACTGACCGGAACCACCGGATTGTTTCTTATGACGGTAATCGGCCTGTGCTGATTTGGTAATAGTTTCCCTGTAAGGAATTTTGGGTGCCAGGTATTCGGTTTCAATTTTAAAAACATTGTCGAGATGCCATTTAACGATATTCAGATGATACTCGCCCTGACCATAAAGGATAATCTGCTTGAGTTCTTTGGAATATTCGATAAGCATTGTGGGATCCTCCTCATGAAGTCTGTTAAGCGCTTCACCAAGCTTTTCATCATCACTCTCACTTTTTGCCTTAATGGCTGTACGATACTTCGGATCGGGGAAAGGAACGTTTCCGAAACGGATATCTGAGTTGATTGTGAGAGTATCGTTATTTTTTGTTGCTTTCAGTTTAACCGTGGATCCGATATCACCGGCAGTCATTTTGGGAAGTTTATTCCGGGTTCTGCCAGCTGTGGCAAAAATCTGGGTAATTCTTTCTTTATTTGAAGTTCTAGCGTTGATAAGGTCCATTCCTTCGGTGATCTCCCCCGACATAACTTTAAAAAAGTTTACTTCACCGATGTGCGATTCAATTGTAGTTTTGAATACAAATAATGCTGCCGGTCCTTTGGCATCACATTTGATTTCTTTACCTGACAGGTCTTTTGGCGCGGGCACCTGATCGGGAGAAGGAGCAACATTGGTAAGAAATTCCATCAGTCGTCCTGCACCGATATTTTTCTTCCCGGCGGTACAGAAAACAGGGTACATACCACGCTTTACCAGACCCAGATGTATTCCTTTCCTCATTTCATCCTCGGTGAGAGTTTCCTTTTCAAAAAACAATTCCATAAGAGCTTCATCGTTTTCTGCAGCTTTTTCAATCAGTTCGTTTTTCAGCTCGCTTGCACGTGAGGTTTCAGAATCGGGAATTTCAAGTATCTGGGGTTTACCACCGTCGGATGGATATTTATACAATTTCATTTTGATGAGATCCACAATAGAGTCGAAACCCGGTCCTGGGTTAACAGGATATTGTACTGTGGCTATTTTCCCCCTGAACCGGTCATTTAACATTTCGAGGGATTTGTCGTAATTGGCTTTATCGTGGTCTAAATGATTGATAACAATAACCATAGGTTTTTCAAATTTTTCCACCCAACGGTTATGAATTTCTGTACCTACTTCTAGACCATTCTGAGCATTTATAAGCAGAACGGCGGTGTCGGCTATATGGAGGCCCGCAATGGTGCCGCCTACAAAGTCGTCCGATCCCGGAACGTCAATAAAATTTATTTTTTTATCATTATACTCTGCATACAAAACAGTCGAATAAACTGACGACTCATTTTCATGTTCGATCAGGTTATGATCCGATACTGTGTTTTTTCCTGAAATGTCTCCCCGGCGTTCGATAACACCACCTTCAAAAAGCATGCTTTCGGCCAGGGTGGTCTTTCCTGAGCCGGAATTCCCAAGGAGAACAATGTTCTTAATTTGGTTAGTAAGGTACGTTTTCATTTGGTAGAATAAAGGTTAAATTATTTAGATCATTTATAATTAAAATAAGTTTTCACCAGAGGTTTTTTTTTGGGCAATTGCAAATGTAGTAATTTTTATAATTCTACCAATTTGGTGAAAATTGTCGGGATATTGTGATTAACCCCGGTCGAGTATATAAACAGACACGTTTATTGAAAAGCGCAGGACAGATTTTTCATGTTGAACAATATTTGTTTATATTTATTACCTGTAAAATTTAGGGCCCCAAACTGTCCTTGGATCCAGGGATATGGTAATCACCCGGGAAACCAAACAGAGTGAAGCAATATGCTTAACATTTTAATTTCAAATATCTATGAAAGCAGTAGTATATAACAAAAGGGCTTTACCCGATAAACTTAACCTTGAGGAGGTTGCAAAACCTGTACCTGATGATGATCAGCTTCTGATAAAAATTGTTTCTGTATCAGTAAATGCTGCTGATTACCGTTCAATGCGAATGGGATTAATACCAAAAAGCAAAATTTTTGGTGCCGATATAGCTGGCAGGGTTGAAACTGCCGGTAAAAACATAATAAAGTTTAAAGCCGGTGATGAGGTGATTGGAGACCTGGCTGGTTACGGGTTTGGTGGTTTCGCCGAATTTGCGTTAGCTCCTGAGAAGGCTCTGGTCTTTAAACCGGAAAAGTTGTCTTTTGAAAGCGCCGCAGCGTTGCCAATGGCCGGGGTAACTGCCCTGCAGGCATTACGTAATAAGGGCAACATTAAGGCCGGACAAAAAGTGCTGATTGTAGGCGGAGGGGGAGGAGTAGGCACTTTTTCCATACAGCTTGCAAAGTATTTCGGAGCCGAAGTAACTGCAGTGTGCAGCACAAAAAATGTAGATCAGTCTGCTTCACTCGGTGCAGATTACACTATTGATTATTCAAAAGAAGATTTCACCCGAACAAGAAATAGGTATGACCTTATATTAGCAGTGAATGGGAATACCTCTTTATTAACATACAAGAGACTGCTTAAGCCTTCCGGCAGATATGTAATGGTCGGGGGTGCAATATCACAGATTTTAAAATCACTTCTTTTTGGAAAGTTTTTGTCTTTTGGATCCAGGAAAATGCTGTCTCTTGCTGCAAAAGCAAGTCAAAAGGATTTAGAACTCATTGCGCAACTTGCGGAAGAAGGCAAAATTAAGTCAGTTATCGACCGCCATTATCCCCTCGAAAAAACCAATGAAGCCTTTAAGTATCTTATGGAAGGGCATGCAGGTGGAAAAGTGCTTATTAATGTGGAATAATGATAAAAACAAAAATCTAATAATTATGAAAGCATTAATATTACTATCAGTTTTGTCTTTTTGGATGATTTCCCTGCAAGCTCAGGCCACAAATCCAAACTACGACTCAACACTCGTAAAAAAGCTTAAAGCTGATGAATACGGAATGAAGCAATATGTATTTGTTATTTTGAAAACAGGTGAAAATAAAACCAGTGATAAAAGTTTCATCGACAGTTGTTTTGCTGGTCACATGGCAAATATGGCGAAATTGGTGGAGTTGAATAAGCTGGTGGTTGCAGGTCCTTTCGGTAAGAATGATAATGATTTCAGGGGTCTGTTTATTCTTAATGTTGCCACAATTGAAGAAGCTGAAATTTTATTGCAATCCGACCCGGCAGTAAAAGAGAAGCTATTGTTGCCTGAACTTTATCCCTGGTACGGATCTGCGGCTCTGCCTGAATATATTGATGAAGCAGATAAAATATGGAAGAAAAGACCTTGATATTTAAAGAAGCAACAACTATAGATCGAAGATAAACACTGCCTTGAATCCCACCCTATACTATACCGTTAACTTTCCAAAGCGAACTTTTTTTGGTGAAGATTATGGTAGTGAAAAGGAGATATTATATATTGTAATTATGTGATAATATGTAATTTATAAAAATATTTGTTTTAATTAACAAAGCAACGAGTTGGGATTCGGACCGACATTAATTATAAACACTTACCCCTCTCACGTAATAAAAAGTAATGGAGACGAACAAAAACAGTAGTCATAGATTGCTTGCCCTCTGGGCTGCCGAATGTGCTGAACATGTTCTTTCCCGTTTTGAGGATAATTGTCCGGAAGATTTGCGCCCCCGGAATGCCATTGAAGCAACCCGTGACTGGGTGCAGGGCAGATTAAAAGTATCTGAAGCCCGTAGATTCGCCCTGGCTGCGCACGCTTCAGCCCGTGAGGCAGTAGAACCTGAATCTGTAGCCGCTGCCCGTTCCGCTGCTCACGCTGCAGCAACAGCACATGTTGTGGATCATGCCAGACATGCTGCGTCCTATGCACTCAAAGCATCCGCTGATCCAAAGTCTGAACACGAGTGGCAACAAAGAAGACTACCCATAATTCTTACTTTTGTTTTGTTACTGGTAATGATTAATCCTTCTTACTCCCTTGAAAATGGAATGTCGTACATTAATGTTGACAATTCGACATTGCAGGACAGTGGGAAAATAAACAAACCCAGACTAATCACGGTCGTTTCAGGTGTATCTCTTGTATATTTCGGATCCATGGCGTATTTGCAATATATATGGTATAAAGATCATGAGAGGGTTCCTTTCCATTATTATAATGATTTGAAGGGATACAACCAGATAGATAAATTCGGTCATGTTTATGGCGCATACCTGGAGAGTTATATTGGATTCCATTCCCTGCTCTGGGCAGGAGTTCCCCGGAGAAAGGCTGTTTTATACGGTGGAGGTTTTGGCTTTTTATTGCAGCTCCCTATAGAAATCTGGGATGGGATGTACGAAGGCTGGGGCTTTTCCTGGAGCGATGTGGCTGCAAATACCATTGGCTCTGCTCTGGTTGTAGGACAGGAGCTTGCTTTCAGGGAGCAAATAGTTAAGTACAAACTTTCTTTCTATCCTTCCCTTTATGCAAAGCAGGCGAATGGGTACCTTGGTGAAGGCATTAACCAGTTTATGTACGATTATAACGGTCATACTAACTGGCTGAGTGTTGGTGTAAACCGTATCATCAGAAATGAAAAAATACCGGACTGGATTAATGTAGCAGTTGGATATGGTGCCGGAGGAATGTTTGGGGAGTTTGAAAACAAAACCAGTTACAAGGGAGTGGAAATACCCGAAACAGAAAGATATAGGCAGTTCCTTTTATCCTTTGATGTTGATTTCAGTAAAATACCGGCCCGCAATAAAAACCTGAAAAAATTACTGAACAGTCTTTTCATGATAAAAGTGCCTTTTCCTACGCTTGAATTCAATACAAAAGGTCAGCTCAGGTTTTACCCGCTTTACTACTAAGAAATAAAAACATCAATAAGCTGCAAATTCCTAAAAAATTTGCACAATAGTTATTGTTTTTTTAAAAAAAAGAATACCTTTGCAACCCGATTTGGGAAAAAATATTCAATCATTTAGAATAAGTTTATATGCCAACAATTCAGCAATTAGTAAGAAAAGGAAGGAATAAGATTGTTGAGAAAAGTAAAGCTCCGGCTCTGGATTCATGTCCACAGCGTAGGGGTGTGTGCGTGAGAGTTTACACCACAACTCCAAAGAAGCCGAATTCAGCAATGCGTAAAGTAGCCAGGGTTAGGTTAACCAACCAGAAAGAGGTTAACGCGTATATTCCGGGTGAAGGTCATAATCTTCAGGAACACTCGATTGTACTTATCCGTGGCGGCAGGGTCAAAGACCTTCCCGGTGTGAGATATCACCTTATTCGCGGTGCTCTTGATGCTTCCGGTGTGGAAGGCAGATCACAGAGACGTTCGAAATACGGTACAAAGAGGCCTAAGAAAAAATAATTAATTGTTTACTGAGAAATGAGAAAATCGAAACCCAAAAAGAGAATTCTGTTACCCGACCCGAAATTCGGTAGTCCGGACGTAACCAGGTTCGTGAACAATCTTATGATAGAGGGTAAGAAAAGTATCTCTTACACCATTTTTTATGATGCTATCAAGATGGTAGAAGAGAAGATGAAAAATGCCGATAAGCCCGCTCTCGAAATCTGGAGACTGGCTATCGAAAACATCACTCCCCAGGTTGAGGTGAAAAGCCGCCGAGTAGGTGGAGCAACTTTTCAGGTGCCTATGGAAATCCGTGCCGACAGAAAAGTGTCAATCGGAATGAAGAACCTGATTTTCTTTGCAAGAAAACGTACAGGTCGTTCCATGAGTGAAAAACTCGCCGCAGAAATCATGGCTGCATACAATAATGAAGGTGGAGCATACAAGAAGAAGGAAGATACACATAGAATGGCAGAAGCAAATAAGGCATTTGCACATTTCAGATTCTAATATTAAGGAATTAGAATAAGAAGCGGAAGAAAGAATAGATGAAACAAGATCTGAAATATACGAGGAATATTGGTATTATGGCCCATATTGATGCGGGTAAAACCACTACAACAGAGCGAATTCTGTTTTACACTGGTATTACTCACAAACTGGGTGAAGTGCATGACGGGGCCGCTACCATGGATTGGATGGTACAGGAACAGGAAAGAGGAATTACAATTACTTCTGCTGCTACAACTACATACTGGAAATATCTCGATAACGAATATAAAATCAACATTATTGATACACCAGGACACGTTGACTTTACTGTTGAAGTAGAGCGTTCATTGCGTGTCCTTGACGGTGCTGTTGCAGTGTTCTGCGGCGTTGGAGGAGTTGAACCCCAGTCTGAAACTGTTTGGCGCCAGGCTGATAAATATAAAGTGCCCAGAATAGCTTTTATTAACAAACTTGACCGTGTTGGCTCAGACTACCTTCGCGTTGTAAGTGAAATAAGAGAAAAACTTGGCGCAAATGCGGTTCCCCTTCAGATACCAATTGGTTCCGAAGAGAATTTCCGTGGTGTTGTAGATCTTATACATAGAAAAGCTGTAATCTGGCATGATGATGCAAAGCTTGGAACTACCTATGATATGGAAGAAATTCCTGCTGATATGGTAGAAGAAGTTGAAGAATGGAGAGAAAAGCTTATTGAAGCAGTTTGTATCTCTGATGATACGCTACTGGAAAAATTTCTGGAAGACAGAGATTCCATCACTGTAGAGGAATTTATGAGCTATGCCCGCAGAGCAACCGTAAGAATGGAGATTGTACCGGTATTTGCAGGTTCAGCCTTTAAGAATAAGGGTATTCAGCGCCTTCTCGACGGAGTTGTTGCTCTGCTCCCTTCACCTCTCGATATCGAGGCTGTAACCGGTATCAATCCCGATACAGAAAAAGAAGAAACCCGCCCACCGGATCCCGATGCGCCTTTTTCAGGACTCGCATTTAAAATCGCCACGGACCCTTTTGTTGGTCGGATTATATATGTTCGCGTTTACTCAGGTGTTCTGAGAGAAGGAACAATGGTTTACAACACCCGTACCGGTAAAAAGGAGAGGGTAAACCGTTTGTACCAGATGCATGCAAATAAACAAATCCCCAAAGAATTTATTGAGGCAGGAGATATTTGTGGTGCAGTCGGGTTTAAAGAACTCAGAACAGGAGATACCATTTGTGCTATAAACGCACCTATTATCCTTGAGTCGATGGATTTCCCCGAACCTGTAATCTCTGTTGCAATTGAGCCTAAAACACAGCAGGATATGGACAGACTCGGTATGGCTCTTGGAAAATTAACCGAAGAAGATCCCACTTTCTTAATCAATACAGATCCTGACAGCGGACAGACCATTATCAGAGGGATGGGTGAATTGCATCTTGAAATCCTGATCGACAGGTTAAGACGTGAGTTTAAAGTAGAATGTAACCAGGGAAGACCCCAGGTAAATTATAAAGAAGCCGTAACCCAGCAGATTGTGCACCGTGAAGTATTTAAGAAGCAAACCGGTGGTCGTGGAAAATTTGCTGACATCCAGATTAAAATCGGACCTGCTGATCCCGGAGTTGTTGGTTTACAGTTTGTAAATGAAGTAAAGGGAGGAAATGTTCCAAGAGAATATATACCTGCTATTGAAAAAGGATTTAAAGAATCTCTTAAAAATGGACCCCTGGCAGGCTATCCAATGGAAAGTCTGAAAGTAATACTCTTCGACGGTTCATACCACGCAGTTGACTCAGATGCTCTGGCTTTTGAAATATGTGCAAAACAGGCATTCCGTCACGCTGCTTCAAAGGCAAAACCAGTGCTCCTCGAGCCAATTATGGCTGCAGAAGTTGTAACTCCTGAGGAATACATGGGAGATGTTATTGGTGACTTTAATAAACGTCGCGGACAGGTTGAGGGAATGGAAAGCAGGGCTGGGGCAAGAGTGATAAAAGCAAAGGTTCCCCTCTCTGAACAATTCGGATATGTAACCACGCTTAGAACTTTAACTTCCGGAAGAGCTACATCAGTTATGTCGTTCTCACATTTCCAGGAAGTTAGTAGTGAACTCTCAAAATCAATACTTGATAAAATTAGCGGTAAAACTGTTGTTTAACAATTAATAGAATGAGCCAAAAGATTAGAATTAAACTTAAGTCTTACGATCATAACCTGGTGGACAAATCAGCAGAGAAGATCGTGAAAACTGTAAAATCTACCGGAGCTGTTGTGAGCGGTCCAATTCCATTGCCAACTCACAAAAGGATTTATACTGTGCTGAGGTCACCCTTCGTAAACAAGAAATCAAGGGAACAATTCCAGCTGAGTTCTTTTAAAAGATTGCTGGATATTTACAGTTCAACTCCCAAAACCATTGATGCTCTTATGAAACTTGAGTTACCCAGTGGCGTTGAGGTAGAAATAAAAGTCTGATTACTTTATAAAAACATAAAAAAATGCCAGGATTAATTGGTAAGAAGATTGGAATGACTTCCATCTTCGACGAAGACGGAAAAAATGTCCCATGCACTGTTATACAGGCCGGACCATGTGTTATAACCCAGGTGAAAACCGTTTCAAATGATGGTTATGCTGCAGTGCAGATGGCTTTCGATGATAAAAAGGAAAAACACACAACAAAAGCTTTGCTTGGACATTTCAAAAAAGCTGAGACAGAGCCTAAAAAGAAAGTAGTTGAATTAAAAGGTTTCGTACAGGATTGGAAACTCGGAGATGTAATTACTGTCGACTATTTCAAAGATGATATCTGGCTCGATATAGTTGGATTATCAAAAGGTAAAGGCTTTCAGGGTGTTGTTAAAAGACATGGCTTCAGCGGTGTTAACGATGCAACCCATGGTCAGCATAACAGGGGTAGAGCACCAGGTTCACTTGGAGCATCATCCTATCCTTCAAGAGTTTTTAAAGGAATGAGAATGGCAGGCCGTACAGGTGGAAATCGCGTAAAAGTTCTAAACCTTAAGGTTATGAAAGTAATGCCGGAGAATAATCTCCTCCTGGTTAAAGGTTCCGTTCCGGGTTCTATAGGTTCATATTTAATTATTGAAAAGTAATGGATTTAACTATCATGAATATTACCGGAAAGGAAACCGGTAAAAAAGTAACACTCGAAGAGTCTATCTTCGGAATCGAGCCGAATGATCACGCGATTTATCTTGACGTGAAACAGCACCTTGCAAATAAGCGTCAGGGTACTCATAAAGCCAAAGAAAGATCTGAAATAACCGGAAGTACAAGAAAGCTTAAAAAGCAAAAAGGTAGCGGTTCAGCACGTTTTGGTGATATAAAAAATCCATTGTTCCGCAGCGGAGGAAGGGTTTTTGGTCCAAGACCGCGTGATTACAGCTTCAAACTTAATAAAAAGGTTAAAACTCTGGCACGTATATCTGCTCTTTCCTATAAGGCAAAAACTAATCAGCTGCTGGTTCTTGAGGATTTTGACTTTGAAGCTCCAAAAACTAAAGAATTCTCGAATTTTCAGAAAAATTTCAATCTGGACAATAAAAAATCACTTTTAGTTTTAAAAGAAAGAAATAATAATATATATTTGTCCTCTCGAAATTTACAGAATTCCAAGGTCGTAACTCTTTCAGAATTAAATACTTACGATATAATGAATGCGACAACAGTGTTGTTTGTAAAGAGTTCGCTTGATGTGTTACAGGGAAATTAGAAGAAATATTAAGTACAAAAAGCAATGGATATTTTAATAAAGCCAATCGTTACTGAGAAACTTACTTCACAAGCTGAGAAGCTTAATCGCTATGGGTTTGTTGTTGAAAAGACGGCCAACAAATTGCAGATTAAAAAGGCAATTGAAGATATGTATAAAGTAAAAGTTTCTTCTGTAAACACAATGCGTTATGCCGGCAAAGCAAAAAGCCGGTTTACCAAGAGTGGTGTAATCAGCGGAAAATCGCCGAACACAAAAAGGGCTGTTATTACATTAGCCGAAGGTGAGACTATTGATTTCTATAGCAATATTTAAATAAAATGGCAGTAAGAAAGTTAAAACCTGTAACGCCAGGTCAGAGGTTCAGAATAATGTCCGGTTTTGATGAAATCACAGCATCAGAACCCGAAAAGAGTCTGCTTGCACCAATTAAAAAATCCGGAGGAAGAAATAACACCGGAAAAATGACAATGCGGTATGTAGGTGGCGGACACAAAAAGAAATACAGGATTATCGACTTTAAGAGAGATAAAGATAATGTGCCTGCAATTGTTAAAACAATTGAATATGATCCTAACCGTTCTGCACGAATAGCATTAGTATTATATGCAGATGGAGAGAAAAGATATATTCTTGCACCTGCCGGATTAAAAGTTGATCAGACCATCATTTCAGGCGAGGATATTGCTCCTGAAATTGGTAACACTCTTCCCCTTGCAAAGATTCCCCTTGGTTCAATTGTTCATAATATTGAGCTCAGACCCGGACAGGGAGCCACATTGGCCAGAAGTGCAGGTACGTCAGCTCAGCTAACATCAAGGGATGGTAAATATGCGATTATTAAACTCCCTTCAGGTGAAACCCGCATGATTCTTATTACATGTAAAGCTACAGTTGGATCCGTATCTAA
>CAYOLQ010000093.1:8334-13442 GCA_964404825.1 uncultured Chitinophaga sp. | reverse complement strand
TTGCTCTGGCTGGTCCAAGAGTTGGCTCAAAACTCAGAGAAGTGGAAAAAGAAGGCAGGGAATTAATCATTGCGCTTGATGTTTCAAACAGTATGCTTGCTGAGGATATTGCTCCAAACCGGCTGATACGTGCTAAACAGGCAGTTTCAAGATTGATTGATCAGCTTGAGGATGATAAAGTCGGTCTGATAATATTTGCCGGTGATGCATACACCCAGATACCTCTTACCAACGATTATTCATCGGCAAAAATGTTTCTCGAGTCTATCAGTACAGAAATCGTTTCAAAACAGGGAACCAATATCGCCGCTGCTATCGATCTTGCATTAAAATCATTCTCCCCAATTCCGGATGATCAGGTATCTGCAAAATCAAGAGCAATTATTATAATTACAGATGGGGAAAACCACGAACTGGGAGTGTTTGAAGCTGCTGAACGCGCAAAGGAAAAGGGCATCGTTATTCATTCTGTTGGTCTTGGTAACCCGGCCGGAGTCCCTGTTCCCGCCTTTCCCGGGAGTAAGGATTTCCGTAAAGATAAACAGGGAAATATTGTGGTCAGTAAGCTGGATGATAAAACTCTGAAACGCATTTCTGAAATTACGGGAGGTATATACATTCATTCCGGAGCAAGTATTTCAGGGTTGTTTTCGCTGATGAATAAGCTAAATGAACTTGAAAAACAGGAATTTAAAGCTCAGGTTTTTGCCGAGTTCGACGAGCGGTTTCAGTACTTTACCGGATTTGCCATTCTGCTGCTGTTACTGGAACTCCTTATACGTAACCGGAAAAACACATGGCTCAGCCGGTTTAAAATATTTGATTGATATACGTTTTAAAATGCAGTTATGATACGGTTAATTAATACAGTATTCCTTTTAATCATTTCTTTAGCAGTTTCCTTTGGACAAAATGAAAGGAAGCTGGTAAGGGAAGGGGTGAAGGATTATGCCGGAAATCAGCATGCTGAAGCTGAAGTAAATTTCCGGAAAGCACTTGATGCCAAACCCGGTTTGTATGAAGCTGAATATGATATTGCAAACTCCCTTTACAAACAGAAAAAATACACTGAATCTGCTGCTGAATTTGAAAAGCTAATTCAGAAAACTGAAGAACCTCAGAAACGGGCCGATTTATATCATAACCTGGGGAATTCTCAGCTTATGGCTCAGCAGTTTGAAAAAGGAATCGAGGCTTATAAAAACTCTTTGCGCATACGCCCTGATGATGAGGACACACGGTATAATCTTGCATATGCCTTGCAGAAAATGAAGGAGAAGCAGCAAGAGCAAGAGAAGAAAGAGCAAGAACAAGAGGAAAAGAAGCAAGAACAGCAGAAAGAGGAGGAGAAGCAGCAAGACCAGGAGGAAAAGAAGCAAGAGCAACAGAAAGAGGAAGAAAAACAGCAAGAGCAACAGCAACAGCAAGAGGGGAAGGAGCAGGAGATCAGTAAGGAAGAAATGGAGCAAATGCTGAATGCTGTGCAGAATCAGGAGAAGGAAGTTAAGGATAAAGCAGATAAGAAAAAAGCAGTTGCCAGACCTGTAGCGACAGAGAAAGACTGGTAATCCGTTTCCGGTACTATTTTCAAAACATATACCATGAGGTTCAGTTTAGTGAAATACATAAGTTTATCCTTTACATTCCTGCTTTGGTTTGCAATTGGATTGTCGGCTCAGGATTCTCAGATCCGTGCCACAGCGCCCGCCTCAGTTGTACTCGGGCAAGCATTTAATTACACAATAAGCGGAGATTTCAGCGGTGATGTTGAGCTTCCGGCGCTTAAAGGTTTTCGGTTAGCGGGAGGTCCTTCCACATTTGTAAGTTCACAATCGAGCATGATTAATGGTCGAATTGAAACGGTAAAAACAGTTACCTACACATATACTTTGCTGGCTCAGGAAGAAGGAGAACATACAATTCTCCCGGCAACAATTACATCGGGCAGAAAAAAACTGACCAGTAATGAAGTAAGGATTAAAGTTGTTAAATCGGCTCAGGAGGCTACAAATGCAGAAGGCGGTAATTCGGGAGGAAATACTGAAAATGAATCGGTATTCATTCGCCAGATTCCTTCCCGGTCAAGCATCTATCAGGGGGAACAAATTATTCTTTCCACTAAGATTTACACTCAGGAAGCATTGAATATCTCAAATTTTAAGGCACCTTCATTTGATGGCTTCTGGCGGCATGATCTGGAGGCAGATCAGAATGCGCAACAGGAAAGAATTAAAGGCAATGTTTATCTCACGCAGGTGTTCAAGAGGGATCTTCTAACCGCACAAAAAACCGGGAATCTGGTTATCGAACCGGCTGATCTCGAATGCATACTCAGAAAAAAAGTTGCCCGGAACCGTCAGAATTCCTTTAGCGACCCGTTTTTTGATGATCCCTTTTTCGATCGGTATGAAAATGTTCCCCAGGGTTTTAAAACCAATTCGATTACCATAGAGGTTAAATCGCTGCCAGCCGGTGCTCCTGCAGGTTTTGGAGGTGCTGTGGGAGAATTCGGGCTTAAAGTTAGCATCGACAAAGAAAATCTAAAGGTAAATGATGCTATAACCCTCAAAGTTCATGTCAGCGGAAAAGGTAATCTAGATTTGTTGAAGCCTTTAAAAATTGATTTTCCACCCGATCTGGAAGTTTTCGACCCAAAAACAAGTCAGAATATTAAACATACCGAAAATGGTACCAGCGGGAGTATTGATTATGAGTATGTTCTGATCCCCCGGCACGCCGGAAATTTCAGAATATCGCCAATTATTTTCTCCTGGTTCGACCCGTCTCAGGAAAAATATAAAACAACAAAAAGTTCTGACTTCAACTTCATTGTTGAAAAATCAGAAGGTGGTGATGAGGCATATATCTCAACGCCCTTATCTTCTGGAAATATTCAGCAGGGCGGAAAAGAAGTAGTTTCTCTCGCCGGAGATATCCGTTTCATTCGTTTAACACCCCCTGATCTGGTTCCTCTCGGTAAATCGTTTTTCGGTTCATCCGGCTTTATAGCAGCCTTTTTAATCCCTCTGATTCTTCTGGTAATCCTTATAATTCTAAGAAAGGACTATATACGCCGGAACGCTGATATAAACGCGGTAAGAAACAGAAAAGCCAGACGATTGGCTGAGAAGAGACTCAAAAACGCTTCTTTTAAACTCAAGTCGGACGACAATGGTTTTTACGATGAGATTCTGAAAGCTATATGGGGATATTTATCCGACAAACTGGGTGTAGAAGTGTCTCAACTGTCACGTGATAAAATTGCAGGTGATCTCAGAATTAAGAACCTGGAGCCGGAAGTATTACAATCACTTTGGGATTTACTGGATGAAAGTGAACTGGCACGTTATGCCGGTGGAGTAAAAGGTGATAAACTGAAAACATACGAAGAAGCAATACGGATGATCAGTATTTTACAGGAAAAAATCAGCTAAGTATGAGAACCCGATTTTTCACTATTTCAATCTTTCTTGCCAGCTTTTCTTGCCTTATGGCAACGCCTGATTCAATTTACCATAAAGGGAATAAACTGTATCAGGAAAGCAGGTACGAAGAGGCCATTGATGAGTATCAATTGGCTATCGTCGCGGGTTATGGCTCATCGTCATTGTTCTATAATATGGGCAATGCGTACTTCCGCTCCAACAAGCTTGGAAAAGCCCGTCTTTACTATGAAAAGGCACTGAAGATGAATCCTGATGATGAAGATGTTTCTGCAAATATTCTTTATCTGGAAGGTATGCTTGCAGATCGGTTTGAAGAAGTACCAGTGGTTTTCTATAAAAAATGGATAAAAAATATAGTTTTATCCTTAAGTTCCGATCAATGGGCCTATTTGTCTGTATTAAGTTTTATATGTTTAGTCCTTTCTGTTTTGGCATACCTGATGTTTCGTAAAAGGATAATCAGAAAGACAGGTTTTTATCTTTCCCTTGTCTTCCTGTTTATAAGTGTTGCTGGTTTTGCTGCATCATGGAAACAATACCTCCGGATACGAAATCCTGATACAGCAATTGTAACAGAACTGTCGGTAAATGTCCGATCTGCGCCTCACGAATCAGGAACGGGTTTGTTTATCCTTCATGAGGGAGCAAAAGTTATTTTAGAAGATAAAACCGACGGCTGGCAGGAAATCCGGTTAAGCGATGGTCGCAAGGGCTGGCTTCCGGCGCAAAGCATTGAAGCAATATAAAAATTTGTGGAAGCAATAGTGCTTAAATAGTCTGAGAAACGATTATTTTCTGTATCTCAGTTTTACAGAAGCCTCATTTTCTTCCAGTTTTTTAAACTGTTCAGGTGAAACGAATGGTTTAAGTTCATCTGTCATCTGATGCATCAGAGAATCAAACTCAGAACTAACTTTGTTTTTCAACAGTACAGCCTTATCAGCGTAGTTTTCAATAATAGGTAAAAGCGTGTCTTTCTGCCCTTCCGATGGGCTTAAAACCCCAAGCGTCCGGTAAACAAACATTTCATGGTAGGAATGCTTGTGCTTGTTTTCCCATTTTCGTTTAATAATCTGACCTGAAGTCAGGTACCCGAAAACGAAACCGATAAGCAGTGAAATTACTATGGTTAAAATTGCTTTGACTTTCATTTCTAATAGTTAAAATTCGTAAAAAAGGTACGAAATAAAATTCATGTCATTTGTTGTATCGGATCCTATTACTGTGCCGATTCCATCCTGACCGTGGAGAAAATAAAGGGTCAGAAAAACCAGAGCCAGTGCTGTGAGACCATAAGTCATTACTTTGCTGAGTAACATGGACAGGTAATCATCCAATCCCGGAGATTGAATAACACGGTTAAGTTTGCCCATTACTTTTTCAACAAAATAGGGGGAAAAGTCGGGTTCGGTATCTGGCTTTCTTCTCCGGGCAAGGGAAAGCAAACTAAAATATTGTTTTGCTTTCACTGGTTCACTGAAAACCGTGAAATCAGCAGGACTTAAATCCTTCTGATCCGTCAGATTTACAAGCTTTTCAATTTCCTTCTTTTTCATTCTGTTTGTCTTTTTTTTTTACAATTTATAATCCCCGGACTTTAATATACCAACTTCCTTCTTTTTTCCCTTTCCCCTGCCCGGCCTTAAAACAACTTACCTAAAA
>CAYOLQ010000093.1:0-8324 GCA_964404825.1 uncultured Chitinophaga sp. | reverse complement strand
GACAATTAATATCCGCTGACTATAATGATACAAGCTCTCTCATTTCTTCCATTGCTCTGGCCAGCCTTGAAAGCACTGTACCTAAAGGTATTTTTAAAATTTCTGCCGTTTCTTTGGTACTATAACCTTCTACAACCCTTAGTGTAAATACTGATCTTTGTCTCGGATCAAGCTTTTCAACAGCTTTCTGAATCATTTCCTTTATTTCAGCTCTTTCATGAACCGTTATTTCATCCGTAAAATTGATTCTGACTCCTGATTCGATATTTACCGTGCTTTTGTTTATTCTTTTTCTTCTTTTCAACTCGTTCAGGCTCAGATTCATTGCAATTCTGATTAAATATGTTTTCAGACTTGCTTCTCCTCTGAATTCCGAAAGGGAGTAATACAATCGTATAAATGTTTCCTGTCCTACATCTTCTGCTTCAGGACAATCACCAAGCATCCCTTTTATTATGGCTGCAACAGGGTTTTTATAACGCTCCACCAATAATCTGAAGAGATCCGGATTCCCATTTAAGACTTTATCAATAATCTCTCTGTCACTTATTGCCACCAAAGGAAGTATTATTTATCTGTTATTTAGACAACTAATGAATCACAAATATTCCAAATTTAACTGAAATTAGCTCCCGGAACGAACTTATTAAAAAATGTAGGTGCAATCTAGTACCTGATTACAAATGATGTATAGTTAAGCAGGGGGGAGGTTTCAACAAAAACATCCTAAACAGCCCCGTATCCCGGCCCTCTTTTACACCAGTCCACTAGTTGTCCGAGTTGTTCAGAAGTACCCTCGGCTTCAATATAAACACTACCTTCAGGTTGGTTTTTTACATACCCGTGAATACCTAAAAACCGGGCTTCCCGCAGACAGGCATGCCGGAAACCAACTCCCTGAACTCTGCCTGTAACTTTTATTTTATAGAGATATCGGATTTCTTTCATAATTTTACATTTCAGATGAACCTTACTATAAAAGTTCTTGTTTAAGTTTCAAATTTAATTTTAAATATATGAAAATCTTAATTATTGCTTTTTCGATTATACTTTCAGGAACAGTCCTTTTTGGTCAAACTTCATTTTACGACTATACGGTGAAGGATATTAACGGCGAAAATTTCTCTCTCTCACAGCTCAAGGGTAAGAAAGTAATGGTGGTAAATACTGCTTCAAAATGCGGCCTCACTCCACAATATGCTGATCTGGAAGCTCTTTATAAAGAATATGCAGATAAAAACTTTATTATTATTGGTTTTCCTTCAAACGACTTTATGAGTCAGGAACCTGGTTCTGATAGTGAAATAAAAGATTTCTGCCAGAAAAATTATGGTGTTACTTTTCCGATGATGTCCAAAATTACGGTTAAAGGTGAGGAAATGCATCCTCTCTACAAATGGCTTACTTCAAAAGAATTGAATGGATTTGAGGATTCATCAGTAAAGTGGAATTTTCAGAAATATCTTATTGACGAGTCAGGTAAACTGGTAGGAATTATTCCCCCGAAAAACAAACCACATACAGATGAAGTTCTGAAATTTCTTGCAAAAAATTGAGGTGAAGGCATATTTACAACCGCTTACATTTGTAATTACCAATACCGGTATGTAATTAGTTACTGCAACAAATTACTCATCTTCCTGAAAAGTAGTTTAATATCAATGGGCTTCGTAACGATATCATCACAGCCTGATTCCTCGCATTTTAAAACTTCCTCGTGAACAGCAAATGCTGTTTGTGCTATAATAGGAAGAGTGGGTCTTGATTTTTTTATGATTCTGGTCGCATCAAACCCGTTCATTTCAGGCATTTTAATATCCATAAGCACAAGGTCTATTTTGCTTATGGTTTTGCATAGTTCAACAGCTTCTTTGCCGGTCTTGGCGCGAAGTATCTGGGCTTGTGTCTTTTGTACTACAGCTTCCAGAAAACGATAGTTTATTTCCTCATCTTCGGCAATGAGAATAACCCTGTCTTTCCAGTTTATGGTAGTTAAGTCTTCAAATTCGTTCATATTACTTTTTTTTCTTTTAGGTGATTCTACCGGAATACTTATCTGAAAGCGTGATCCTTTATTTAGTTCTGATTTAACTTTGATCTTACCTCCCAGCAGTTCTACAATGTGCTTGGAAATGGTGAGGTTCAGACCGGTTACACCATATTTTCTCGAAGAGGTTTCTTCGACTTCCCGGAAGCGGTTGAAAATCTGATCCTGTATTTCGTCTTCAATACCTATTCCTGTGTCTTTAACATAGAATTTGAAAAACTTTCCTGATTTTTTATATCCAAATTCCACTTCTCCCTTTACCGTAAATTTAATCGCATTTGACAATAAATTTGATAATAATTGCTGAAGTCGACCCGGATCAGTAAAGATCTTAACACCTGACTGGTCTTCAGGAACCTTTAAGGTTAATAAAATATTAGTTTTCCCAAGCTGTACCCGTCTGGCATCAAAAGCATCCAAAAGTTCCACCAGCAAAGGGTAAATTTCAAACTCCGTTTTGTTTATGGCTATGCTTCCGGTCTCAAATTTTGATAGTTCTATGGTGTCATCAATCAGTGAGAGCAGGTTGTTTCCTTTCATCCTGATAACCTTGGTGTAATCCAGTTTCTGTTTCTGATTAAGTTCCTCCATACTTAATAATTCTGCAAATCCGAGAATTGCGTTCATGGGAGTCCTTATTTCATAGGAAAGATTGGTTAGAAAATTTGATTTAAAACGATCTGCCTTTTCTGCTTTATCCCTGGCTTTAATTAATTCTTTTTCAAATTTTTTATCCTGGGTATTGTCCTGAATAAAACCTTTGAAATTGCCCCCTGCAGATGCGCCGGGACCCTTTACAAAAAATTTCATTATGCAGGATTCACTCGTACTTTTTGAACGCTTTTTAATCTTGATATCCGTTTGAAAAACCTGATCGCTGTGGGTAATTCCAATGAGTCCCCTGTCAATATTTTCTCTATCTTCTTTACGTGAAAAAAGAGAGAGGAAATCCGTGTATGTAATACCACCCCGACCCGGATTTATTCCTAACAGTCCGAAGGTGTCTTCACTTGCTTTGAACTTATTTCTTTCACTATCAATTTCAAAATAACCAATCTTTGCATAGGATAGGATCTCTCTGAACACTTTATCATCATTAGCTTCTCTGATTTGCTTCCCGCTTGTTTTTACTACCTGAAAAAAAAATTCATATAAAGAAAGGGAATCAGCCGGTTTTGAATTTCTTATTGTAATACGTGTATTTACAATCTGGCCTCTTTTTCCTGAAAGAATGCTTTCAAAGACTCTGGTTTGAAAGCTTTTTCCCGAAAAGCCACGTATTCCGGGATGAGCCTGCTTTCCGCTGGTTTTTTGGAAAATCTTTTTTATGGGAAAATCCAGTAATTCACCGGCAGTATAGCATGAAAGTTCAAGGAAGTGAGCATTTATTAACCGTATAATTTGATCAGAATCCGTCACTATAACAGGAACAGGCAGCTCCCCCAAAAAAGTAAGATACGCTTTTAGGTTTTTAGCAGCGAGCTTTTTCAGTGAACCACTTATGAAATATTTAGAGTCCTGAATCATTTAAAGTTAATTTATCTTAAGCTGCAAATTAATGCAAATGTAACCTACTTTTAGCACGGGTTCAAGAAAAGCGTATACACAATTTTACCTGAATTCTCCGTTTGGATTAGTTTTACAGCTATGTTTTTCTTCCTGCCGTCAACTGAACCGAATTCAATTAAGGGTTTATCCAGGCTCTTCGATTTTGCAGGGTCAAATAAATTATATAGATCAACAGGAAAATCCTGAACATCTCTGAAGCATTCTACGGCAGGAAGTCCGATAAAGGATTTTGATTTTACCTTCCATAAATTTTCCGCAGATTTATTTACAAACAAAAGGATCCCGCTGTTATCATATGAAATAATTGCATCATTGGATTTCATAGCTATTTCCCGAAGAAGATCTTTTTCATTCTCCAGAGCGATTTTTTGTTTTTGCCAGGCATTTATCTTCTCTTCCGTCTTCCGGTTTAACTCAATGCTGGCAAAACGGATCTTTTCTTCATGCTGTTTGAGCTGTTCAGTTTGTTTTCTGCTTTCAATCTCCATGATTATTTCATTGGTAATTTCATTGGCAACAAACACAACTTTGGCAACTTCCTCATACATATCATTTACAGCGGTAAAGGAAACGCGGAACCATTTTTCCTCTTCATATTTATTTTTAAATTTCAGCTTCCCCTGATAAGGTTTTCCTATAATAACATTTTCCCATAATTCATTAAAGGATTCGAGTTCCTTTGCTTCCATAAAATCAAAAACACTCATCTGCTGCATTTCCCTTTCGGAGAATTTGAATGCTTCATTAAACAATTCATTTGTGGAAAGAAGCTTTCCATCCGGAGAAAATTCTGCTTTTAGGTTCAAGCGATTAAGGGCAGCAATCTGACCCTCAAAATCGAGACTCTGCTTTTTCTGTTCTGTAGTGTCTATAGCCAGAAACAGAATCTTTTCAACAGAACCGTCATCTTTTCTGATACTGGTATATGTTGCCATAGTCCAAAGGTCCTGTCCCTGTTTGGTGATATGCTTCATATACCCTTCAAAGTGTTTTCCACCCTGTCCCAAGGTATCCCAGATTTCATTAAACCATGTTCTGTCCTTGTCATTTATAAAGAGGGATATATGCCGGCCCTCCACCTCCCTGTTACCGGAATACCCCAGTTTTTTTAAAAACTTGGTATTGGCATATAAAAGATAACCTTCTTTATCATATTCTGCACGAATCATTGTATGATTAACCGAATTAGTGAAGCTGATAAACTTCTCCGCCTGTCTTGCTGCCTGTTCCTGAGTGGATTTCAGCTCCTCCATATTTCTCCTCATTTTCTCCTCCTGCACAGCCAGCTCTTCTGTCTGAACCCGGGTCTCGCGAAGAAGGGTGGAAGTACGGAGATTTCCCTTTATATTCGAAAGTGTCATTGCAATGCTATCAGCAACCCTTTCAATAAACTCAATCTGGTATTCTTCAAATCGTGAAAATGAAGCTATTTCGATTATTCCCTGTACTTCATTATTAACCAGAAGTGGCACAAGAATTAATGAATCCGGATTTGCTTTACCTAGACCGGATGTAATAGTCAAATACTGATCAGGTATATCAAGCAGATAAATCGTCTTTTTTTCCAGTGCGCATGTCCCAATCAGACCTTCTCCCCATTCAATCCGCTTATCTGCAAATTTCTTTCTGTCGTAAGCGTGACAGGCAATCATCTGTAAATACCTGGGTGTGGGAGGTTCTCCCTCGATAAGAAAAAAACCACCCTGATTGGCTTTCAGGTATTTAACCAGATTGCTGATTAGCTTATATGCCAAATCCTCCATCTTTTCTTCCTGTATACGCAATATCTCGCCAAACATGGCAAGGCCTTCAGAAGCCCAGTTACGACGTTGATCATCCCTTGCACGTAATTCTTCTGCTTCCTTATTCCTCAAAAGGGTTTCTCTGAGCTCATTTAAAGAATCAGCTAATTCATTCGACAAAACATCGCTTTTCTCAAAACCGGTTAATTTCCCCTGAGTTAAATTTTTGGAAAATTGTAATGCCTGATCAATCTTTAGTTTTTCATTGTTAAGCGCTTTTTCATATTTAATTTTACTTTTATCATTTGTATAAACAATAAAATGAGCCAATACGGCACATCCAAAGGGAAGCAGATCAACAAGAAAAACAATTGGATTTGAAGCGTGAAGTGCAAAAAAGAATTTAAATGTAAACTGAAATTCCTGTATCGAAAAAATAAGAATGTAAAACAGAATGCTAAGGCATAAACCTGATAATAAACCTATTACTATAGTAAGAAGATTTTTCTCCCTCGTGTAAATATTCCTCATCCGGTGTTAAAATAGAATACCCTAAATTAGATATTTTTCCTGATACAGTGCTAATTATTTTTTTATGGTATGGACAGATGTTTTTTACTATCTTGCGCATTCAAAATTGGGGAAGTACAGAGATGAGAATATTAAAAATACTGATTGTTGACGACATTTTTACGAATCGGTTATTATTATCAGAATTAATCAAATCGCTGGGCCATTTTTCTACTCAGGCAGAAAATGGTAAAGAGGCAATCGAATACCTGCAGAAGGATGATTTTGATCTGGTTCTTATGGACATTGAGATGCCGGTCATGAATGGTCTGGAAACAACAGAAATCATTCGCAAGACTTTTCCTTCTCCAAAAAATGTTACTACAATTGTTGCACTGACGGCACACAATCCCGCTCTTTTCTTTGAAGATTATAGTGATGCCGGCTTTGATGAGCTTCTGACAAAACCGTATTCTCTCGATAAGATTGTTGAACTTATTAATAGTAAGATTTAATAGTTTACATCCATGTTTTCAGCAGAATTTATGCAAAGCGATACTTTCGCTTATTTTGCGTTGCCACTGATGATTTTTTTGGCAAGAATTTCCGACGTTACTCTTGGAACACTCCGTATTATTTTTGTTTCCCGCGGGAATAAAACAATTGCACCTATTCTGGGTTTCTTCGAAGTCCTTATCTGGGTTATTGCTATCAGCAATATTATTCAGCACCTCGACAATGTGTATTGTTACCTGGCCTGGGCCGGAGGATTTGCTACCGGCAATTTCATAGGGATGAGAATTGAAGAAAGGCTGGCAATTGGTGTAAATTTAGTGCGTATCATCACCAAAAAAGAAGCAAATCAGCTTATTGGTGAATTGCATTCCAGCGGATACGGAGCTACAGTTGTTGATGCAAGAGGTAAAGACGGGGAGGTGCATGTGATTTATACCGTCGTTAAACGCAAGGAAATCCAAAAACTCATTGACCTTATAAAAACATATAACCCTAACGCTTTCTATGTGGTGGAGGATGTGAGATCTGTAAGCCATGATCAGATTTCGTTCGGACCATCTGCCATTCCGCACCGCAGAAACCTTTTCGGATGGAGAAAAGGGAAATAATTATCGTCGCTGAAAATGTGGCATTTCAGCCGGTATAACAATACTCATTTCCATTACCCCGTCAAAATTTCCATGATCATAAACGGGTTTTTGAACAATTAACTTCTTTACTCCGGACTTTTCTATGGAATAAATATTTTCTTTTTGGGATTTGAGCATTTCCCTTAGTTTGGAAGCGGCTTCCTCATTATGGCAATCAAATAAACTTGTGCCGATCAGCTTTTTTCCGCCTTCTTTTGAAAACACTTCAGCCGATTGACGGTTCATATATACAATAATCCCATTTTTATCGCAGATGGTTATGGCTGCATCCAGACTGTGAAACCATTCTTTTTTCATACGTTTCAGCTATATAATAACGAAATAATTTTCTCCAGATGGATGGCATCTTCTGAATCGAAATTGCCATATTCCTTGCTGTCAATATCCAGAACACCAACGATTTCTCCATCCGCATTTTTGAGGGGAATAGCAATTTCCGACTTCGAACGCGAATCGCAGGCAATGTGCCCTGGAAATTTCTCAACATCAGGTACAACAATGGTTCTAGCGTTGTTGACGGCCGCCCAGCACACTCCTTTATTAACCTCCAGAACCTGGCACGCTACAGGACCCTGATACGGCCCAACTCTCAACTGGCCATCGCGCAAAAGATAAAATCCCGTCCAGAAAAAATGATCCATTTTGTGATGTAGTACCGCGTTAATTGTTGACATGCGGCAAATGGGATCTTCAGTTTTTCTTACAAGTTCGTCCAATTGTTTGTGAATCCTTTCGTACCGTCCTGATTTTTTTGAACTGTCCATACCAGTGATTTTAATTTCCAGCTCCAAATATAAGTGGAATGTTTCAATTTGTTTTGAACTCCTAAATTTCTACTTTTGGAATTCTTTTACAATACCTGATAATCAGATTCTGAATTTTACCAATATTCTGAACCAAAACAAACAAATAAAAAATCACATGTCGAAAAGAGGTTTTGCAAGCGATAACAATGCTGGTGTGCATCCGGCAATTATGAAAGCTCTGAATGAGGTAAACACAGGCCATACATTGGCATATGGCGATGATTCCTACACGATTCAGGCTGTCGAAAAAATGAAGCAAATTTTCGGACAGGAATGTTCAGTGTTTTTTGTATTTAACGGAACCGCTGCAAATGTGCTGGGATTAGGTTCCGCAACACGTGCGTTTAATGCTGTAATTTGTGCAGAAACGGCTCATATTAACGTGGATGAGTGCGGCGCACCTGAAAAGTATACAGGCTGTAAACTGTTAAGTATTGCAACGGACAATGGAAAACTTACAATTGCCACTATTAAAAAATATATG
>CAYOLQ010000092.1:0-13467 GCA_964404825.1 uncultured Chitinophaga sp. | reverse complement strand
ATCATGTCGCGGGCCACTTCTGCCGGGAGTTGTTCCACCGGAGGTTCCGGGTACTCATTCGTGTTCAGCTGACCGGTGGGGATGGTAAAAGAGAAAGAAGAAATATGGCTTACCATGGAAGCTGTCAGCAATACCAGGAGACTTAGAATCAGAATAAGAGCATAAGGCTTGCCGGTGTTGTTTTTTATTCTCATGACTATGTAATTATATTTAAGTAATTCCAAAGTTTGCCTTGATCAAAAACTATAATGAAAGTACAAATTCCGCGAGATCTGCACGTTCTTTTTCCGTTAATGAATCACTTCCTTTAGGATTATGCATCCTAATCAATTCCTCCATGGTTTTTGCACTACCATCATGCAGATAGGGGGCTGTGCGCCAAACTTCAACCAGCGTGGAATTATCCAATTTCTTACCCTTGTCCATTTCACTTCCGGAATAATTCAACCTGTAGCTTTTCAAATCGTTATATAGGGGAGGGGTATGACAAGCAATACAACCCTCACGTTCGAATATCTTTTGCCCGTGTCTGGCACTTTTGCTCAGTTTATTGTTTACCAGGTAAGGACTGGGCACTTGCCTGAGTGATTTAAGATAGGCATCGATCGCCTTTGCCTTTTCTTCATCCACCTCTGCAAACTGAATAAAACGGATCCCGGCACGGACAGCCCCTTCAGCGGTAGATCTTACTCCCAGCGACATGGATGGGGGTGTTTCATGGGCATAGAGCATGGACTTCGTATTTTTTGGGTTTCCCATACCATCATTCAGTAAATCCCAGTTCAATCCATCCACCCTGCCGTCAGGGTGACAGCTCGCGCAACTCTGCCACTGCTGAAAGCAAAGATCAGCGCTGTTAAAAAGCATCTCACCGTAACGATTCATATCTTTGAAGGGATCTTCCCTGCCAAAAACAATTTGTTGTATTTTCCCGGGATTTGTATTATTAAGATTCACAATGGCAAGAGTGCCGGAATAATATTCCGATATGTAAACAGTATTATCTGCCACCACGAGGGAGTTAGGTCCATAACCGGGAAGTTTTATACGCCGGCGGTTTACCCTGTGCATCACCGAAAGGTCATTGGCGAGTCCATAGTTGGAGTATGCCGGAGTATTATTCTGATCTTCCGCATTAATCACCAGTTCATGCAGAAGCTGTCTGTTAATAAGGGATAGTTCGTTTCCTCCGAATGAGGTGACTATTAATGATGTGCCATCGGGTGTAACATGAATGGCACGTGGATTAGTGAATCCCAGGTCAATGTCATCGAGAAGGACAGATGCCAGGAGCTCCTTCTTTTCCACATCAATTATACTCAGGGCGTTGGTATTTATCCATCCCCTTTCAATCTGTGTGGTTGGCACCTGATAACGGGCCAGGATATGGCTCAAGTAAATATACCTTCCATCCGGGGAGAGGGTCATTCCACCTATGCTGTTGGAACCATTCGGAAGGTCAATGTTTATAGCATTTTGCTGCTGCAGGTCAATGACAGAAATGACCGAATTCACCCTTTCCGCATTTGATGGCCCTGCCGGCAGAAAATTCGCAGCAAAAAGATACCTGCCGTCTTTTGACAGTACCAGCGATACTGGCTCGCGGATAAGAGTGTATCTTTTTATTATTTTTCCCTTTTGTATATCTACCTGAACTACTTCGTTGTTAAACCGGTTAGAAAGATAGAGGCTTTGTTCATCCGGGGATAAAACAGGGGATACTGGTGTATGGCCCCCGGAACTGAATTGATTGATTATTTGCAAGGTGTGGGCATTCATTTCCAGAATGCGCCCATTAGCCCCGTTTGATGTCAGGAAAAGCCTGTCGCCCGCACGATTAAGAACCGCACCTGAAGGATTAAAGGGTAGATCAACCTCTTTCACCGGAGTAAGAGTCTCGGGGTCGAGTTGTATGATACGCCCCGGATTTTCTGAAATAACGAGTAAACGGTGGTTCACTTCGCACCAGATCAGATTAACCGGACGGATGATACCGGGCGATCCGGAAAAATAAAATCCCAAAACCGGGATAATGGCCAGTAATAAAAGGATAATTTTCATGTGATTCCGGGCCTTATTAGTCATAGTTGCAAACATAGGTGAATATATTTTATTGTATCCGCAATTAAAGCGTACATTCAATGAGGTCAGTCATGCGTTGAATAATGATTTTATTCCTTGCGGTAAGTCCCCCGAAACTATCTCAGTTCATTGTCATATACTTTCCTTCCGGCAGCTATGGCTTCTCGTCGGATCAATTCGCGTTCACGAAGCCGCTGATATTTTTCTTCACGAGCACGATGTTCCATGCTCATTTCGAAACCTGGCATATCTGCTTCAGGTTTTTCCTGTAAAACGGCTTGCCCTTTTTGAATAATTGCCAAAGCCTCCTTGTATGTTTCGCTGTTTTTATCGAGTTTTTCCAGGCAGGGACTTAATTCCGGCCGGTCGAAGGTTATCCACAGCTTATGATCCCTGGCTCCGGGTAGTGTTCGATCAGGATTAATTAAGTAAACGCCTGTCAACTCCTGCAACCGAATAACTTCATTTTCTATCAGAGGTGACCTTCCGGCCACTTTATCAGGGTGTGCACTGGCATATTCAGGATAATAGGGTCCGCCGATATCAATCCAGGTAATGATCCTCTTCATCTCTTCATCAGTTAACACAACCTCCTGATGACCATTTTTCAGCATCTTAACCAGCTTGCTTTGATGGGAACCAACAGAATAAGCATTGTTAATCGGAGCCAGTCCCAGGCCTACTGTATGAATCAGCGCATCAGGATATCCCCAATTCTGAAACAGTTCAACATAAGAGGCATTAAAAACCAGCTCTTTGTCACGGGCAAGCACCAGTCTGTTACCTGCTTTTTTACCAAAATCGTGACAACTCACGCAATTTCTGTCCCATACCGGTTGAACTTCGCTCATATAGCAAAAAGCCCGTACAGGTCCATACCACCCATTCAGTTTATCAGGCGGTCTTTTGAGTGCATCACCGGTGTAAAGCCGCGTTGGTGAACTCAAACGGTTCTCATGGCAACCCACACAGCCCCGTTTTTCCCCTGGCTGAACCATTGTGCCGGAACGCATGCTTGAAATCATCATTCCATGATTATCAAGCAATTGAAAATACACAAACTTTTCAGCGGGGAGCTCGAAATATGCAGAGCCATCCTTTTCCACCGGTACCATTCCCAGGATTCTTTTTGTTTCAAACCCGGCCCAGGAAATCGCTGGCCGATTAAATGTTGTACTCATGGCTATCCGTCCATCCTTTAATTCTTTGACATACTGGAAATTGTCCCATCGCGGGATTGTCCAGAATCGTTTTTCGGTTGATTCCACTACCCTAAGGTATGCCACTTCCCCGGGGTTTACTCCATGCATATGAGTGCCTTCATATACATTCATAACATACATAGTACCTTTTGAACTAGTGAAATCCCGTTGTTCAGGGATTATTGGCGAGCGGGGTGATGCTGCCAGTGGCATAGGGTCGAAGGAACCTGGCATTTCCGAATGGAGTAGAATCTCATTGCCAAAAATATCTACAAGATATATGCCCATGACCAGTTCATCAAGATCACGAGATTGTCTGATTACTAAATCTTCAGGCAGGTAATTGATATTGCGCGAAACAAGGAAATACTTACCTCCATTTCCGGATTCAGGATTAGTTAAAGGAAAGGGATCTTCATAACGGTATCGCACAGACCTGAAACGATCTTCCATGAATGGCCTGGGCAGATCACTGCCATCAATTGAAATCAAATCCCTTGAAGTTTCAGGCCAGATTCTTTCAACCGCTTCTTCACTATCAATTCCTCTATTCCGGTTAATTATGGCCAAAGCACCCCACGGACGGTCGTGACAACTTCCGAAAATACAGATTACCCTGTCAGTTCCCGGGATCATCCGGCTATCAAATACCGCAGCAGGGCTTACAGTGTTGTTTCCCCAATAAACAGCATGATTGGTTCCGTCAGGATTTACAGTCCACAATCCCTGTGCATCCCCGAAATTCCTGTCAACATACTCCCACCTGTAATAAAGCACACGACCATCCGGAAGAAGTGAAGGGTGTCCGTCAAAAAGAGTGTTTTTACTTATCTGATGAATATTTGCCCCATCACCATCCATGCGATGAAGGTTTGCCATTATATGCATATTGCAATGACAGTATTTTGGTTCTCTTGTGCTGGAAAAGATAATCTTACCATCGGGTAGATAAAGTGGGTCAATGTCAGATGCCTCAAACTCTGAAGTAAGTCTCCTGAAACTTCCCGGCACAACGTTGAAACCATTATTCACGTCTAATGCTAATTCATAAATTGAATAATTCTTTTCCTGCGATGTACGCATGGAGAAAATAATTCTTCTTCCATCAAAATGTAACTCCGGATCACGTACCAGACCCTCCGGGCCAGGATCCAGCAATATTACCGTTTTACCAGTGACCGGGTGAAACAACTTCAAGGCTCCTCCGGGATTGTATTTATTCTGATTCGGTTCGCCGGTGTGAAAAAAAGTTTCCGTGTTGTGATGGTCCTCGGCATATTGATTACGCTGCACATATAAAATGGGATTTGCGTTTAATATGGGATTGGAAAGGGCAACCTCCCTCTGAAACATCAGTATATTCCTCAGAATATCCAGCACTTCTTCCCTCTCCTGGACTGTTGGCGTTCCTTGCATTACCTCATCCACCCGGGCAATCATTTTTTCATAATCATTTAACTTTGAAAGAAACGCAGTGCCATTAATAAACCTGCCAGGAAATGATTCAGACAAATCGCTGATCATTTCACGCATGGCCGGGATATTTATATCAGATCGCATGTTTACGATATCATTCGTGTGGGAAAAATCAAGAACCGGCTCTTCCCAATTAAGTTGACCGTATGCAATTTCAGCACATTCCGTTGTTGTAGTTTTTTCGTAGAAAGCCCTGTCAATCATGGAAATGCCCGGGAATACCAGGATAAGAAAGGCAGGGAATGCCAGCCGAAGCAATATTTTCGAAATACTCGTTCTCATATACAATGATTTAAAATTTTACTCTCATTGAATCAATTTATTTTATAGCTCATATAGGAGCTAATCAGCCTGGCCACTCCATTTACAAGCAATTCCCTGATATGGATATCCATTGCCGAAAAAACCTCCCCTTTGAGTACCCTGAGCAGGTTTTGGTTTCTTTCATTTGCAATGAACTGGCTGAACAGGTTAAGGGTAAATAAAAGCAATTCATAAGCGTCCCGGTCGCTGAAAGCAGGTATGAATCGCCTCAGGGCAGACTGCAGCTTAAGACTCTCTTTAATTTTCATCCATACGATATCGGCGAGCAGATCATCGGAAACGTTCCGTTCAATGGATGCATTAACCAGTGGAGCAAGTGAACACATCCTATCATCATACCATGTTGCATTCACCCAGGCATTGGCGATCTCATGGGCAGATGAGGGAACGGAAAGCTTCTCAATAGCTTTTACGGAATTTGAGATCCATTCACGGAAGCTTTCCATGTAAATGTGAATGAAGATCTCTTCCCTGGTTTTAAAATACAGGTATACCGATGTTTTGCTCAGATTAGCCTCCCTTGCAATAGAGTTTAAGCTGATAGTTTCAAAATCCATGTCCCGGAATAAAGTATAGGCTGCCTGCAGAATTTCTTCCCTTCTTTTATCCTGCTGTTCGGGGGTGCGGGCACGTTGCCATTTAATTTTTGTTTCCATTTCCAATATTTTGCAAAATATTTTTCTTAATTAAATTGCAGGAAAGATCCTGTTTGTTTTTACACTTTAAGTCATGAGTGTCCACTTAAACGTAATTGATTTTCAACTGTATATAATTTTAATTCTTTGACATCTTTGTAATCTCGATTTGTAAGTAGCTCTTTTAGAGGCGTTTTATCCAAAAGGGATATGCTCAAAATTTGTAATATTTCGTAGATTGAACGCTCTGCTTTCAATATGTTACTTATTCTTGCAACCAGACAGTAAACAATGATTGTTGAGTAGATCTGGATTTTGACCGCATTTGGGATTGTGCCCCAAAACGATTTTATCTTCAGATGCTGTTTTATCCACTTAAAAAACAACTCAACTTTCCAGCGGTATTTGTAAAGCAGTGCAATTTCATGAACAGGTAGATCAAGGTTATTTGTAAGGAATACAAGGATTTTACCGGTTTCTTCATCGTAATATTTAATCTATCGAAGTTTATCGGGATAATCTTTCAACGTATAATATCCTTCAAGTTTTCCAATCTGATCCAATAGAACACCCGTTTCTTTTTTGATTTTGTTGGAGTAAACCCGCCTAAACCTAAAGTTTGATTTTGTCCTGGTTACAAAATATGCTGAATGCATCACCTCCTTTGGCTTTGCGGAACTCCGCCCACCAAAAGACGTTCAGACATAAATCAATCGTTGAAGAATCAAAGGCATACACATCAGACTTGATGTTAAGCACAAAGTCTTTACTTGTTGATGATTCCCTGGCTTCCTTGATCAGATGATAAGCAAACTCTTCAAATATTCGGTAGTTACGCTTTTCATTTGCTTTTGCCAGATTTGACCGGGTTATATTCTTCCCAAAGCCCAAATGATAATATTTGGATTTATGAGCGTCTAATCCGATCATTAAATCACGCATACTCTCTCTTCCTGTAAGTTGTCCAAACAGCATACATGAAAGCTGATTCCAACAAGTGAAAACCGAACATGCTTATTCCCATTGTATTTATCGACCAAAATATCGAAAACGCGTTTGGGAAGAATATCTGTAAGTTGAGAGTAAACATATTTGCCTTGATTCATGGCTTCCAGCTTTTTACAAAGCTAAAAACCGATTTTTCAATTCAAATTGACATGTAACTAAAAAGCTCTACAACATCGATGTACAAAGAATTTCAAAGAACTATATATTAAAACTAGTGGACACTAATGACTTTAAGTACCAATGGTACATTAGGCAAATATAAATAATGTATTAGTAGTACACAATCTATTTATCAATTTACTTTTAATATTTGTCTCTGTTTAATCTATTCCGCAGATAAGTCATTATATTTTGGCTTGCCATCCTGAATACTTCTCTATTGAGTGGCTGTCTGCAAAACCAAACAGATTCATTTGAAGTAAACGGAAGTATGACAAGAATTATTCCGACTTGGAAATTTTTGGGTAAAGATTGAAAATGACCGGAGATAAGGAGAATTCTTCTTCATAAATCCAAAATAGTCATGCATATTATCTGAAACAGATTATCTGCTTTAAATAATCTAAAACAGATAGCAATCAGTTTTTTTCCAGGATGTAAACAAATTGGTGACTATGCCCGTTGGATTGGCCAGGTATTCACATCGTAAATTGAATAGCCCTGCCGGAGCATTTGGGTTTTTACCACTTTTCTCTTTGCCAAACCAGGGTCTGCAGGCATTGGCAACTACTCTCATTCCGCTGTAAATTCCGTTAGTTTATATGAATCTCCTGTGGCTGTGCATAGTATCCATTCAGGTAAAAATTAGTTAATTCAAATATAGATTGATATGTATTTTTAATTAAACTAACAGAGGATTAAGGTCTATTATTTACCATTGGAGCTTCATTACAATTTGAATTCTTTCAAATAGTTACACCTTTGTTCCTGGAAAGTTAGCAGATTTGGTTTGAAATGGGTTTTTCAAACCTCAGCCAAAATTCCCATCTCGTTTCTTGCTGCAAAATAGGCAAGCATATTTTCATGTGGAATATTACCGTGTAATCCTCCACAGGAACTAATCATGAAACCGGGATACTTACTTCCTTCGCGGATCACATCGATTGTATGTTTTGTAACCTGGTCAGGCGAAGCATTGGTTAACAGCTCTGTTGAAATACCTCCTATAAATCCTCTTCCGGCATTCCCCCATGTATCCAAAACACGCTTAAAAGGAGTTGCCGGATTTTCAAACATGATACCATCAATCGGGAATTTCAGCAATCGATTAAGAAAAACATCCATGTTACCGTCACAAACGTAAACTATTTTCTTGCCAGCTTTTACGCAAGGTTCCAGGATATAGTCATAGCGGGAAAAAATATATTTATCATAAAACGCCATATCAAAATAGGGTCCGGTACCTGAAGCCAGATCATCATGGAAGAAAACCACCTCCGTTTGGAGTTTGGCGGCAATTTCTGAATATTTTCTGCTGATTTCGGACCAGGGCTTCCAGAGTTTCTCATCAAACTTTTCAGGAAACGTCAAGGCGCCTATTAAAAACGGTTCCCAGCCGAATTTTACAACCGGAAACATAAAAAGTGTGGTATAATAAAGATGGTATAATACAGCCTGATTGCCAAAGTCGTGTTTGAAATTCTGGTCCAGTTCTTTTAATTGTTCGATGGTCCCAAGCCGGCCTTCGCCCTGAAGACCGCATGTGGGCCGAAATGATGCCTGCATTTCAAATTCTGGCAAGGAACCTTTTCCATTCCTCTCAAGAAAACCATCCCGGGAAGTGTCGTATTTAAGAATCCAGTCCATTTCGGATTTATCCATACCCGGACAATATTCAAGCACCGAAGTTGTCGGATAAACCCCCATGCCGGTTAATCTTTGATTGCCTTGTTTCCAGGATCCTTCGGCTACTTTTGGTCGTGCGACAGTTTCTTTAGGTAATGCTGTATGAATGTCAATTCCAAGTTTTTCCCATGCAATCTGAAATGAACGTCGGGTATTTTCAAATGGATCAACACCGGTAACAAATTTCATGAAGCCCGGATGATTAAGAGTTTCCTTGGAAGGGATCCGATCCGGAAATATTCCTGAAAGTGCATTAATTACATCGCTTTTCATAATTAAAATTGATTAGTTAGATTTTTTGCATCCTTATCTCGTATAAAACAAGCCCAACCGGATCTTTAGGATTTATAAAGTCGGCCTTAAGTTGTACCTTAAATGTACCCGGATGTTCAATTTCAATGAATTCCCATTTTACCTGAGTCAGGCTCAGATGCTTAAAATCCATAATCATTCCCTTTTCACAGATTAGAGAATTACTTTAATAACAAATCCATTCTCTGCTTTAAAACCCTTCGGTATTCTGACTTTCACTTCATTTTCTGATTGTACAAATTTAACTGACCCCTTCCCCAATAATTTAATCTTTTTAATTTTTCCAATACTATTGCCAAAGGCTTTAATTGATATTTCCATTTCTGGCTGAGCGAGACATATGGCATATATTATGTTGTTTTTTTGAGTGAACCAAAAATCCTGTGAGGTGAATTTATCCTGGAAACCCTTTGAAGCGCGATCGGCAGTACCCTTAATGTTGAATTCTTCCATCGGTCCCTCCCGGACAGTCATCCATCTTTGTGTTCCGTAAACAGCTTCTCCGTTGACGGCAAGCCACTTTCCCACCTCCCTGAGATTTGTGACTGCCTGTCCCGGTACAACACCTTCACCGTCAGGGCCAATGTTCAGTAAATAATTCCCTCCTTTAGAAACGACATCAATTAACCAATAAAGTATTTCTTTTGGTGATTTCCAGTCCTGGTCGTAGGATTTGTATCCCCAGGCATTGTTTAGTGTACCACAGGTTTCCCATGGCTTCTGAATTTTCTCTGAAGAGTTAGGGATCTCGTTATCACCCGGGATATAATAATCGCCGAAGCCATGTCCTATTCTCTGGGATATTAAAAGTTTCGGATCGATCTCAAAGGGTATTTTATAAAAGTTCCAGCTTTGTTCCGGTTTTAGACGCCAGGGCATGTCATACCACAAGCAAACCATACCCGGAAAATTTATCATCAGTTCTTTTACCTGAGGATAGGCTTTATTCTGCAGATATTCTTCGAAAGTGTTCGGACTCGGATCCCAGTCATTGGCACATACGTTCTTTGCAGGATATCCAATGTCAATATTCCCGGCTATAACCTCTGCCAGCTGGGAATCGGAACCTTCCATCCAGTCAATATTCTGGGAATAGTAAACTCCAAAATCCATATCATACTTTTTACAGGCATCATACATCTCACGGATAATATCCCTTTTAAATGGGGTGGCATCTATAACGTCATATTTGCTGTATTTTGTATCATATAATGCAAAACCGTCATGATGCTTGGAGGTAATGACGATGTATTTCATCCCGGCATCTTTTGCCAGTTTAACTATTTCCTCTGCATTGAATTTAGCCGGATTGAACCTGTTTATGAGACCTTCGTATTCCGAACGAGGGATTTTTGCAGAGAGCATCAGCCATTCAGTATGCCTGGACCTTTTCCAGTCTTCCATTTTATTTCCTTTCCATATTCCTCCTGTTGTTGAATAGGGGCCAAAATGGATAAACATGCCATATTTGGCTTCACGGAACCAGTCAATGGATTCCTTTTTGCTCATGTGCATCTTTGTCCATTCTTCTTTTTGGTAAGTGGGATACAGGTCGTTGATTTTGACACCAGCCCATTCATCTGCCTGACTGCTGGCGGACTGGTTTACTTCCTGTGCATTTGTGGTCTGTGCAATTAAAAAAAACAGTACGGGCAAAAGATTTAAGATTTTCATTGAGTATAAAATATAAATTATTAAAATCACTACATACTAAGAATTTCTGTCAAAAATTCTTTTATCATTTTGACTATATGAACTTTAAAAGGTTTGATACTCATCTAATAATTACACCTGTTTATCTGATCACCCTGGCAGATCCTCCTTTCATTACTTTTTCCACCTCCGCCAGAGTAGCCATTGATGTGTCACCGGGTGTCGTCATTGCAAGCGCACCATGGGCTGCTCCGTAATCAACTGCTTTCTGAGGATCACCGGCTTTCAGGAATCCGTATATTAATCCTGACGCAAAACTATCGCCTCCGCCAACCCGGTCAAGTATCTCTAGGTCTTCCCTGTGTGTGGCTTCATAGAATTTCCCATCAGCCCAGCAAATGGCTCCCCAGGAATTAATGGTAGCGCTTTTTACAGTGCGGAGAGTTGTTGCGATCACTTTGAAATTGGGGAATTCCTCCACAACTTTACTTATCATTTTTTTATACCCGCTGACATCCAGGTCTGATAAGTTTTCATCCATTCCTTCAACTTCAAAACCCAGGCTTGCGGTAAAATCTTCCTCGTTCCCGATCATTACATCCACATACCTGGCTAATCGCCGGTTTACTTCCCTGGCTTTCTCAAGTCCTCCGATGGCTTTCCAGAGTGATGGTCTGTAATTCAGATCATAAGAAATGACGGTACCGTGTTTTTTTGCCGCGATCATTGCTTCTTCCATTACACCTGCTGTTGTATCGGAGAGAGCAGCATAAATTCCTCCCGTGTGAAACCATTGGGAACCATTCTCCCCGAAAATCTTATTCCAGTCAAAATCTCCCGGCCTTAATTGTGAGGCAGCTGTATTGCCCCTATCAGGCACACCAACGGCTCCCCTTATCCCAAAACCTCTTTCGGTAAAATTTAAGCCATTTCTTACATTTCTTCCTGTCCCGTCATAGGGTATCCATTTAATTAATGAAGTGTCAACTCCTCCCTGCATGATAAAATCCTCAATAAGCCGGCCAACTTCATTTTCCGCAAAAGCTGTCACTACTGCAGAAGGAAGGCCAAAGCATTTTTTCAGACCTCTGGCTACATTATATTCGCCCCCACCCTCCCAGGTTTTAAATTCGCGGGCAGTTCTGATTCTACCTTCTCCCGGATCAAGCCGTAGCATAACTTCTCCCAGTGAAATGCAAGCATATTTGCAAGAATTTAAATCACGAATATTCAAATTGTTCATATAAATTTATTTAGGATTAATAATACTATTTTTCAATCAACAAAGGGATTTATAACCCGCATTCCTCCTTCATTCATCCATTTTTCCCTTGTCTCTTTAGGTCTTGGACCAACGTCCGAAAGATCAAAGTTCTCAAACCCCAGCCTGTAAGCCGGAGATTTGGGATCAAGGGTAAAGTCCAATGCTTTCACATTCCGAAACAGTGGATCTGCAATGACCGTATTCATATCATTAGGACGGATCTTTTTCCATTCTTCAAAACTTATCCTGAGTTTATCACCCGGCACCTGCTGTTCACACGTAATAGGCTTCTGATCGTAGTCCCATATAAGGTTCAGGTCGCTGTTCCATACAGGATCATAAATATCCATATTGTACCCAGTCCGGTAAATGGGATTCCCTCGTGTAACCACAATATTTTTTTCAAAATTCCCCACATACCTGCCTCCGTTGGTCAGGGGCGATGTGCGCTTTATGACCCCTTTCTCCCCGAAAGCCAGGATATTGTTCCTGATAATGTTTTCAGAGCCTTTAACCACCATCAGATCCGAATTTGAATTGTAACAGAGATTATTCTCAACCAGACCATGAACACTCCTGTCGTCCAGATAAATATTATTTGCCCCATAAACCGCACATTCTATATCATGGATCAAATTTCCACGGATTTCAATTCCGGATGTGTTTTGCGTATAAATACCCCCCATATCACTAAGCCATCCCAGTCCGATATTGTAAATATGGTTCTTTTCCACATATAGGGAAAAAGGCTGATTCCCCATAATTTCGATTCCCGACCAGCCAAAGTCATTAATAATGTTATGAGAGATGGTAGTTTCTGATATCATGAAACCTATTATTCCTGCAGCCTGATGAAAAACCCTGCCACCCATACTGATGGCATTGTCCGATATCAGTATACGACTTGCCCCGGAGCCCGGGTTGTCACCGCACCCAATCACTATACCAGAACCTGCCATATCGTTGAACGAATTCCCAACGATCCGCAATCCTTCGCATTTTTTGCTGGCTATAATACCGGCTTCTCCTGTATGGGTAAATGAACATTCGGAAATACTGCAATATCTGGCGGTTTTAAAGCAGATGATGCCTGCGTCACCCTTTAATGGCCCCCATTGTGATGAAGTTTCATGAGCAGTTTCGTGAATAGCCGTATTAACAAATGTCAATCCCCTGAAATGAATGTTTTCTACGTATCTGTTCTCTTCAGCATCTCCGGTAACGCTGAATATGCTGACTGTCCTTGGTGCATAAACCTTTGCATTTTCAGGAGTTTCCCCCGGTTTTGGGATGTAGTACAGCAAACCTGACTTCCGGTCTGCATACCATTCACCGGGATCAGTCAATATTTCGAATACATTTTCAACATAGTATTTTGCATTACCCGGGGTATGGGCCGGATGAGCTTCCAGCAGCACTTTCTGTGTTGGCTTTGTGGTAGTTACCATCCTTTTTACAGGATCGAATGATTTGATCGGAAGTCGTTCATTAATCCAGAAATGCAGGATCACTGCTTCACCTGTTGATATTCCTTTCCAGGGTTTAATATCTCCGGGAGCACTGATAAACTCATAGCCCTGATATGAATGAGGATTCACCTGCCGGTCGGTTGGGATCAGCGGATCTTCAACAACAAAAAATCCTGTCTTGGGATACCGGCACCTCT
>CAYOLQ010000091.1:0-13530 GCA_964404825.1 uncultured Chitinophaga sp. | reverse complement strand
TCATCGATACTCACCAAAGGACATATCTAACCTCCAAAATCAATTCCTTATTTCATGCAAAGTCCCAATTCAAGAAGGTTTCAGAGGGCACAAAAAAAAGACTCCCCATCAAAAATGATGAGGAGTCTTCTCTAGTAGCGGGGACTGGACTCGAACCAGTGACCTTTGGGTTATGAGCCCAACGAGCTACCAACTGCTCCACCCCGCAATATATTATATCAATTAAATGTTATGAGCCAAACGAGCTACTCCCGATCCCGATAGCTATCGGGACATCGGGACTCCACCCCGCAATATATTATTTCAATTAAATGTCTTTAAGAACTTCGCTTTCAGAAAAAAGCCCGAATGCGGATGCAAATGTACGCTTTTGTTTAGTAATCTCAAATAAAATCGACTATTTTTGACTAGAATTAAAATTAGAATTATGCCACGCGTTATTAATCCTGTCGAAATCGACGCCCTGGAGAAAGAAACACATAAGGACTATTTTGACAGGCATTGTCCACATGTGGTTTGTGACGATTCAGCAGCAAGAGGTAAAAAGTTTAAAGTTAAGGTGATAATGGGACGGGATTACAACCATCCCGATGATGCCGACCACTATATCAGCAACATCCAGTTGTGGAACCGTGAAACACTGATTGCTCAGGCTCAGTTCTCGCCGGGTATGATGAGCAATAATCCGGAACATGTTGAGGTTGATTTCTATATTGTTCCCAAAGTAAGCATGAACCTTTCAGCAATGGCTGTATGTACCAAACATGGATTATGGCAAAGCGAGTCGGTTGAAGTAAAAGTTGTTGATTAATCATCACAGAATAATGGCAGAAGAAAAAAAGAAGAAAAGGAAACTTATCAACAAGCTGACGCATAAATACCGGCTTGTAATGCTTAACGACAGTACCTTTGAGGAGGTCGGATTTTTGCGTCTCTCCCGGCTGAACACCATTTCTCTGGGAGGAACCCTTATTATCCTTTCTATAGCTCTGATTTATATCACAATAGCCTATACACCCATCAGGGAACTCATTCCGGGATACCCCAATGCGGAAATGCGAAACAATATCGTACAGAATGCAATTTTACTTGATTCACTTAAAGAGGAACTTCGTTACCGCGATCAGTTCTTTATGAATCTGAACCAAATTATATCAGGACAATCTCCTCAGGACTATCTTAACATACTGGATGATACCATTTCTGATTATCAGAATCTTTCTTTCACCCGTTCCAGTTCCGATTCCATTTTACGTCAGGAAGTTGACCTGAGTGAGAAGTTGCGTGTTCCTGTCAGCGAAAATCCCCAGAATAGTAATAAACTTGAGAAAATGCATTTCTTTACTCCCGTGCGGGGTGTGATTACAAATTCTTTTAATTCTCTTAACTCTCATTATGGCACCGATATAGTTGCGGCACCTAATGAGGTTGTTAAAGCCACCCTCGATGGAACGGTTATTATGGCCAGCTGGACTTTGGAAACAGGCTATGTTATGCAGATTCAACACACAAATAACCTTATTTCCATTTACAAGCACAACGCCGAACTTCTTAAAAAAGTAGGAATGAGAGTTCAGGCCGGAGATGCCATTGCAATTGTAGGAAACTCAGGAGAATTAACAACCGGTCCGCACCTTCATTTTGAACTATGGCAGAATGGGATCGCACTCAACCCTGAGACCTATATTATTTTTTAAAACATTCTTTCTTAAGCATGAAAAAACGTGTCGCAATACTTGGTTCCACTGGCTCTATTGGTAATCAGGCTATTGAGGTGATCGAATCAAATCCGGATATTTTTGAAATAGAGGTGCTGACAGCATATAATAATGCTGAACTGCTTATTAAACAGGCAATAAAGTGTGTTCCTAATGTTGTTGTTATTGGTAATGAAGAAAAGTATTCGATGGTTAAAGAGAGTCTTGCTAACTTCCCCATTAAAGTATATGCAGGTCTCGAAGCAATATCACAGATTGCAACCATGGAAACTATTGATATTGTTCTTACAGCTATGGTTGGCTATTCTGGTCTGGCTCCTACTCTTGCAGCAATCGGAGCCGGGAAAAGCATTGCGCTTGCCAATAAGGAAACTATGGTTGTTGCAGGGGAAATGATCCGAAAACTAGCCATTGAAAAGAATGTTACTATTATACCTGTAGATTCAGAGCATTCAGCTATATTTCAGTGTCTTTCAGGTGAAGAAAATAATGCAGTTGAAAAGCTGATTCTTACTGCATCGGGCGGACCATTCAGAGATAAATCCCCCGAATTTGTAAAAACAGTTAATAAGGAACAGGCCCTGAACCATCCAAACTGGTGCATGGGAGCGAAGATAACAATCGACTCTGCAAGCATGATGAACAAAGGCCTTGAAGTAATTGAAGCCCGCTGGTTGTTTGATGTTCCGCAAAACAAAATTGAAGTTTTGGTTCATCCACAGTCAATTATTCATTCCATGGTGCAGTTTGAAGACGGATCGGTAAAAGCACAGATGGGACTTCCCGACATGAGACTCCCTATACAGTATGCATTAGGCTTTCCCAACAGAATAAAATCGGATTTTCCGCGTTTGAATTTTCTTGAACATTCAATTCTGAGTTTTGAATCCCCCGATACAAAAAAATTTCGTAACCTTGCAATCGCTTATGAAGCCCTGCAAAAAGGTGGAAACTGGCCCTGCATTATGAATGCAGCTAATGAAATCTGTGTTAATGCATTTTTGTGTGATCAGATTGGTTTTATGGAAATGTCAGATATTATTGAACAAGTTCTCTGCAAATCAGGTTTTATTGCGAAGCCTGACCTCAATGACTTGAAATCATCTGATAAAGAAGCAAGAATTTTGGCAAATCAACTAATTGTTTAAATGAATGGAAATTTTAATTAAAGCATCACAGTTTCTTTTAAGCCTCTCGATACTCATAATACTGCACGAGGCCGGGCACTTTTTTTTGGCCAAGTTATTCAAAACACGGGTTGAGAAATTCTATCTTTTCTTTGATCCATGGTTCTCTCTGTTTAAAAAGAAAATTGGTGACACCGAATACGGAATTGGATGGCTTCCTCTCGGGGGATATGTGAAAATATCCGGGATGATTGATGAGTCGATGGACAAAGAAGCAATGAAGCTGCCTCCTCAGCCATATGAATTCCGTTCAAAGCCAAGCTGGCAGAGACTTTTGATAATGCTGGGGGGAGTTCTGGTTAACTTCGTTCTGGCCCTTTTCATTTATTCCATGGTGCTTTATACATGGGGAGACAGCTATATTCCTACAAAAAATCTGACAGCGGGGGTCATGGTTGATTCGGCTGCTATGAATATGGGACTCCAAAATGGAGATAAGATTCTGTCCATCGATGGTAAAGAAACTGATAATGTATTGTTCATTGTGCATGACATCGTTGTTAATGATGCCAAAACACTGCAGATCGAAAGAAACGGCAATCTTACGGAAATTGAAATTCCTGAATCAAGTACTGCCGCCCTTTTAAAATCTGAACGCCCGATTCTGCCCAGACTTCCATTATATATAAAAGAATTTCCTGAAAACTCCCCTGCAAAAAATGCAGGAATGGAGGTTAACGATAAAATTTTGCGGCTTAACGGATTGGACTGTGAATACTATGATCAGTTAATCAGAGTCATTCCCGGGTACAAGGATCAAAAGGTTGATATTTCCGTTCTCCGGAATGAAAAGGACACCCTTAATATGAATGTGAATATTGATTCGGATGCAAAACTTGGAGTATATTTTGATCAGAATTTTTCGCGTTTTTACGAAGTTAAGGAAGTGTCGTATACCTTTCTTCAATCTATTCCTGCTGGCATTAACAAAGGTTTCAGAACTGTTAGTTCTTATCTGAAACAGTTGAAACTTCTTTTTAAACCCGAAACAAAAGCATATGAGTCAATTGGTGGTTTCCTAAAGATTGGAAGCATTTTTTCACCCGTGTGGGATTGGGAGTCTTTCTGGAATCTTACAGCATTTCTGTCGATTATACTCGCTGTTATGAATATATTACCGATTCCTGCCCTGGATGGAGGACATGTTGCCTTTTTACTTTATGAGATTATTACCGGCCGGAAACCCGGAGATAAATTTCTGGAATATGCACAGATTGCAGGTATGGCTCTGTTATTTGCACTTTTATTGTATGCTAATGGGAATGATATTATCCAACTTTTTAAAAAATAAGCAGATTCTCATTGGGGTTTGGTTTTTTTATTAACTTTGCCACAACTAAATAATTAAAATTATGGAATCTCTTGTAATTCTTGGAGCGATTGGTGCACCTGAAATAATCATCATACTGATTATCGTTATCCTTCTCTTTGGAGGCCGCAAAATACCTGAATTAATGAAAGGTATCGGGCAGGGCATGAAGGAATTTAAAAAAGCCAGCAGAGAAGGCGACGTTCCTGATACTGCAAGTAGCGACAAAGAGAACAAATAGAAATATTAAATACTATACTCAAAGGGAGCCTTTTCGCTCCCTTTTTTTTATCTCATAACCATGGGTATTCCTTACATTATCAGCCCTATCTGATATAGGTTTTTATTCTCCCACTCAAATACAAAGCTGATATTGTTTAAATTGCAAACACAGCATTTATCCAATCCGGATTTAGAAATTAATTCCGTTTTGTTAATTACTTTCCTTACGTTCATCTGATTTAATCCTTCTTTCCTGCTAAATTCGCTTTACATAATATACTTTATGAAGCTAAGGCTGATTGTATCAGGCATATTAATTTGTTTTCCAATTAGTTTTTCTGCTCATACTGCAGAAATAAATGACCTTATTAAAGTCCGCACTAACAGTTTACCATCAGAACCCGAAGTTGATCTCACCGATATAAAAAATATTCCTGATCTGTATTTCGAATGCCAGATTGCATTGATGGCTGAAAATTCAACAATTCCTATGTTTTATAACCCACTTGTCCGGGAGTATATCGAGATATACCTGATGGGTCGCAAAAAACAGATTCCGGAACTGAACCGTTTGTCTGCAACGTATTTTCCACTTTTCGAATCGCAGTTGCATAGTAAGGGATTGCCTCCTGAACTTAAATATCTTCCGGTGATTGAATCGGGTTTAAACCCCCAGGCTCTGTCTGCTTCAGGGGCATTCGGACTCTGGCAATTCAAGGCCGAAACCGGAAGATCGTTTGGTCTTATTGTGACTGAAACATCCGACGAGCGCTCAGACCCGGCTAAAAGCACAAAAGCTGCGTGTGACTATCTTAAATATCTGAATGGAATTTTCGGTAACTGGCAGCTTAGCCTGCTTGCTTATCATGCCGGACCTACCACTATTAAAAATGCAATTAGCAAAGCCGGAGGCAAAACAGCATTTAACGATATTTATATCTACCTTCCTCCGGCCACTCAGCGTTACCTTCCTGCATATATAGCAGTTATGTATGTTTTGAATAATTATATGGATCACATTTAATCTCTGCACGCTATCTAAGGCACAAAATTTGCAGTAATTTTTTTTAACCAGAATATATTTCCTGCTTTTACTTATTTTATAAATGAGTATTGGCAGAATATCTGTATAAAACGAATACGCTTTATGTTCTGTTTTCTAACTGCAGTACCTGATAATATAAATCTGAATACGAAAATGATGACTTTATTTAAAAACCTGTTTGTGATAACAGCAATTGTTTTTTTTGCAGTTTCCTGTATAGATAATCCCGGCTCATCCGCTGCGCGAAATTCTTCTCTGCCTAATATTACCGGTGCTTCCGGCGAAATATTGGTTGTAATGGATAATAATCTCTGGAAGAGTGAAGGAGGAAATGCTTTACGGGCTGAATTGGAACGTGAATATCCTGCATTGCCTCAGCCGGAAACACTTTTTGACGTAATACACATTACTTCCGGAGCATTTGATGATTTATTTAAAATGCACCGATCCATTATAATTGTTGATGTTTCTTCGGTTCATAAGGAAGCCGGAATGAGCTACTCTGAAAATGTTTGGGCAAAACCACAGATCGTTGTGCGATTACTGGCGCCGGATACAGAATCTCTGCAGAAACTGATAACCGAAAATAAAGATCGTCTGGTTAGTAACCTTCAGCAATACGATCGGAAACGACTTGCCGACGTGTATCGCTCCGGTAAGGACCTGAGCACAAAAAATATATTGTCAAAATTCAGAATCGATCTGGCCATTCCACGTGGTTATAACATTGATATTGATACACCGGAATTCAGCTCTCTGTCGATAGAATCAAGTGAGACCAGTCAGGTAATTTTTATTTACCGGTATCCCTTTTACGATAAAAATGATTTTAGTACTGAGAGACTTATTGAAAAGCGGAATGAATTTCTGAAAAAATATACTCAGGGTACCCGCCCCGGATCCTATATGACAACCGCGCAAATATTTCCTCCACTTACATTCGATATGAAATTGAACGGTCGCGAATTAGTTGAAATCAGGGGATTATGGGAGTTGAACAAAGGGTTTATGGGAGGACCATTTATTAGTCACAGCACCCTGGATTCCGTATCCAATCAGATCGTCACAGTTGAGGCATATGTATATAATCCCAATAACAAAAAGAGAAGTCTGATGCGGCAGATGGAAGCCATTGTTTATTCACTGGAAGTTTTGTAAGCAATAAGATATTTTTTGAATCCGGAACCTTGCATGACATATTTTTCCTTGCTACATTTATTTTTATTTCATGGACTCATGATTAAAGTTGGAATAATATGAAATTCAGTCTTCTTTCTGCTTCCGAAATAGAAAAATATAAATTAAACGAGCAGATTATTAAAGATACTGCCTTGCAGGTTATTAAGGATTTTGCGCTCTTCGGAATGGATGTTTCATTCCCCGCAGATATTAATTATGCTTATGAATCCCTCTATCAGCAATTAACCGGTATCATCGCGGAATTGCTGCAGAGAGAACCTGAAAAACTCTCATCACTTCTTTATCAGATTGATCTTGATGAACGAAAGTTAAAATCTGAACCCGCACTTTTCACAGAGCATGAATTTATTACCGGAATGATTCTGGAGCGTGAATTTCAAAAAGTTCTTACCAGATATTACTTTAAAAATAATCCAGGTAAACTTTAGCCGGTCTGAATAATTAGAATTACATACTGTTTACTACTGTTTCGTATTTCTGATTTCTCAGACGGGGTTCAAAACCGGCTTTCCTGATTGCCTCAGTTATTCCTTCAGCATCGGTTCTGAATGAAGCTCCTGCCTGCGAAACAACATTCTCTTCAATCATAATAGAGCCAAGGTCATCGGCTCCCCCGTGGAGACATAATTGTGCTGCCGGCAGTCCTACGGTCAGCCAGGATGCCTGAATATGATTAATATTACTCAAAACAATCCTGCTTATGGCAAGTAGTCTCAGATAATCAACCGTATTGACCGAGTAATCTCCCGGAAAGATTTCACTCAGCCGGGTTTCTTCAGCCTGAAAAGGCCAGGGAATAAAACTTACAAATCCTAAAGCATTATCGGGTTTTTCATCCTGCAGATCTCTGATTTTTATAAGATGTTCAATTCGTTGTGCGTTAGTCTCAATATGCCCATACATCATAGTTGCAGATGTAGGGAGGAGAAGTTTATGAGCTACCCTCATTACATCGAGCCATTCTTCGCTTCCGCATTTCCCGGCCGATATTTTTTTTCTGACTTCATCGCAAAGAATTTCAGCTCCTGCTCCGGGCAGACTATCAAGTCCGGCCTCAATGAGTGCAATAAGAATTTCGCGATAGGATTTTTTTTCTTTCCTGGCCAGAAAATGAATCTCAGGAGGACCCAAAGCATGTAATTTTAATCTCGGGAAAGATGTTTTCAGTTCCCTGAAGAGCTCGGTATATTCCTTCAGCCCAAGCTTTGGGTGTAAGCCTCCCTGCAAGAGAATCTGATCCCCACCTAATTCAAATAACTCCGATATTTTTTCTTTGTATTCACCGGACGAGGTGATATATGCTTCTGAATCGCCTTGTATTCTGTGGAAGTTACAAAACCTGCATCGGGCACTGCAGACATTGGTAATATTGATGTTTCTGTCAATTATCCATCCTACTTCATTCGCCGGAACCTTCAATTTTCTTATCTCATGTGCAAGCCACATCAACTCAGAAACCGACAGTTCAAGATACAAGCTCTGTGCCTCCTTATGAGAGAGAAATTTTAGTTCTAAGGCTTTATCAACTATTGCATTCAGGTTCATGAACTCATTTTTTACAAATGTAACAATATATTTTTTCGGGGGATCGTAAGAGTCAAAACAAAGGGAATCGTACATCTTAGCGTAATGCAGGTTTGAAATTTTACATTATCTTTGTCATTAAGACTCTTGCAACAAATAAAATTATTATGAAGCTTAAAAAAGTTGAAGATTTTCCAATGAAGGACAATGTAGTCCTTATAGGAGCAAAAAACAGTCATTTTGCGGAGTTTTTGTCTACAGAGGAAGAAAGGAAATTTCTTAAGCAAAAGTTAGATAAAGGCAAAACTCAGGTAACAATCAACCAGTTTTCCAGACAGGTTTTTATTCAGGTGCTGGAAAGTGAAAAAAAAGCCGAATATCTGCAAAAGGAAGAACTCAGGAATGCAGCTGCCAAAACTCTCACAGAAATTCGTTTTCATGATATTAAAAGCATAACCGTTGTTCATATTGATGGCTCATGTGAAGCCGTTTTAGCCTATGCTGAAGGTCTTGCACTGGCAAATTACCAGTTTTTAAAATATCTCAAAGAACAGGATAAAAAGAAAACCTCTCTCACTGAGATCCGTATTGCCTGCCCGCTTGTGGAAGATAAGTGCATCGAAAACCTGCAACATCTGGTTGATGCAGTTTATATTACCCGCGATCTGATTAATGAACCTGTTTCTCACCTTACAGCTGAGCAACTTGCTTCAGAGATTGAAAAAATGGGGAAGGAAGCCGGATTTAAAGTGGAGGTTCTGAATAAAAAGAAAATAGAATCCTTAAAAATGGGAGGCTTGCTGGCTGTAAACCTTGGTAGCGTAGATCCCCCCAGATTCTCCATACTTGAATACAAACCTTCCGGTGCAAAAAATAAGAAACCCATTGTTTTGGTTGGAAAGGGAGTTACATTCGATACCGGAGGATTAAGCCTGAAACCAACTCCCGATTCGATGGATTACATGAAATGCGATATGGCAGGAGCAGCTGCTGTTGCGGGTACATTTTATGCAATAGCCAAAGCCAGAATTCCGGTATATATCGTTGGACTAATTCCTTCTACCGATAATCGTCCTGACGGAAACGCATATGCTCCCGGAGATGTAATCCGCATGTTTGACGGAACCACGGTTGAAGTGTTAAACACAGATGCTGAAGGCAGGATGATCCTCGCCGACGCTCTCTCATATGCTAAAAAATATAAACCCCAGCTTGTTATCGATCTGGCCACACTTACCGGAGCTGCAGCTGCTGCTATTGGCAGTTATGGCATCGTTTGCATGGGAAATGCAGACAGAGAGGTAATGAACAAACTGGAAGAGAGCGGGAAAAATGTTTATGAAAGACTTGCAGAGTTTCCGTTCTGGGATGAATATGCGGAGCTGCTTAAATCGGATGTGGCAGATTTGAAAAATATTGGAGGAAAATATGGCGGTGCCATTACGGCCGGAAAATTTCTGGAACATTTCACCGATTATCCTTTTGTGCATTTTGATATTGCCGGACCTTCTTTCCTTAAGAAAGCTGATGGATACAGGACAACCGGCGGGACAGGCGTTGGAGTTAGAATACTTTTTAACTTTCTTAAAAACCTGTAAATACAAATACAAACTGAAGCATGGTGGTGCTTTAATTTTACCCCTCAGGCTTTCAATTCATTATTATAAATAGTATTAGCAGTTGAAGCTGTTTAAATCTTTAGTACATATGTTCCTTCAGACTTCAACCAAATAACCTTAGAATTAAAATGAACGAAGAAAAAATCAAAATTGGAATAACCCACGGCGATATTAACGGAATTGGTTATGAAGTAATCATCAAAGCACTTATGGATCCCAGAATTCTTGAGCTTTGCATACCGGTTGTATATGGTTCTCCCAAAGTAGCTGCCTATCACAGAAAAGCACTGAATATTGATAACTTCAGTTTCAATACTATAATCACTGTTGAAGAAGCCAGTGAGAAGCGTGCAAATATTATTAATTGCGTGGATGAGGAAATCCGCGTAGAACTTGGAAGAAGCACTGCCGCAGCAGGCGAATCGGCATTTCTTGCTTTGGAATCTGCATTTAAGGATCTCAGGGATAAAAAAATTCATGCCATAGTTACCGGTCCAATTAACAAGTACAATATCCAGTCTGAGAACTTCCCTTTCAGCGGACATACAGAATACCTGCAGGCCTTTTTTGATGCTGAAGAAGTTTTGATGCTTATGGTAGGCAATATACTCAAAGTAGGGGTGGTGGCTGGACATATCCCTATGAGTCAGCTCGCAACTTACATAACAAAGGACAGGATCCTTTCAAAGCTCAGGGTGCTGAACCATTCACTAAGGGAAGATTTCGGGATTCGTAAACCCAGAATTGCTGTTCTTGCTCTGAATCCGCACGCGGGAGATAACGGGGTAATTGGAAACGAAGAAATTGATACCATTATTCCCGCTATAGAGCAAGCCAAAACCGAAAATATTCTTGCCTTAGGACCTTACCCTGCAGACGGGTTTTTCGGCTCAGGAAGCTTTACAAAATTTGATGCAATACTTGCAATGTACCATGATCAGGGACTTATTCCCTTTAAAACACTTGTGGCTGATGAAGGAGTAAATTTTACTGCCGGTCTCCCGGTAATCCGCACATCTCCAGCTCATGGAACAGCCTATGATATTGTTGGAAAAGATGAGGCTCAATGTGGATCATTTCTGAATGCCCTTTACCTTGCATGTGACGTATATAAAAACAGGAAACTTTTCGCTTCAGTTAACAGAAATCCGCTTCCCGCGGGCCTTCCTGATGAGCTTATGGGAGCAAAGGACGCCTAGCACTTCAGAAGAATTGTACTTTCCCTTGTCATGGTGCTTTTTAGCATATACATAATCGTGGTTTATACCTAAATTTCAGCCTGAATTCAAAAACTACTAAAATGGCTAAATTTACCCGCGAGGACGCTTTAAACTACCACTCCCAGGGCCGTCCTGGAAAACTTGAGGTTATTCCAACCAAACCACACAGCACACAGCTTGATCTGTCACTTGCCTATTCCCCCGGCGTTGCTGAACCCTGTCTTGAAATCGAAAAAAAACCTGAGGACGCCTACAAATATACAATGAAAGGGAATCTGGTGGCAGTTATCTCAAACGGGACTGCTGTTCTGGGTCTGGGCGATATTGGCGCACTGGCCGGGAAACCCGTTATGGAAGGTAAAGGCCTGCTTTTCAAAATTTTTGCAGATATTGATGTTTTTGATATTGAAGTCGACCGGAAAGATATCGATGGTTTTATCGAAGTGGTAAAAGGTATTGCCCCTACTTTCGGTGGAATTAATCTCGAAGATATAAAAGCTCCCGAATGTTTTGAAATTGAAGAACGACTCAAAAAGGAACTTCCGATTCCCGTTTTTCACGATGACCAGCATGGCACTGCAATCATATCTTCTGCCGGATTATTAAACGCACTTGAACTTATAGGAAAGAAAATTTCAGACATTAAAGTTGTGGTCAACGGAGCCGGTGCATCCGCTATTTCATGTTCCCGTTTGTATATTTCACTGGGAGTAAAAAGGGAAAATATCTTAATGCTCGATAGCAAAGGCGTTCTCCAGAAAACCCGCACAGACCTGAATCGTTACAAGATGGAGTTTGCGCAGGATACAAATCTACTGACTCTGGAAGACGCACTAAAAGGAGCAGATGTGTTTCTTGGTCTTTCTAAAGGAAACGTGGTAACAGCAGCAATGCTCAAATCCATGGCAAAGGATCCGGTTGTTTTTGCAATGGCCAATCCTACACCTGAAGTGTCTTATGAAGTGGCAATGGCCGCCCGCAAGGATATTATTTTTGCTACGGGTCGTTCAGATTACCCAAACCAGATTAATAATGTTCTTGGATTTCCCTATATATTCCGTGGAGCCCTTGACGTAAGGGCCGGCACCATTAACGAAGCCATGAAAATAGCAGCTGTTAAGGCTCTGGCTGAACTGGCAAAAGAAGATGTCCCCGAAAGTGTAAACGCAGCCTATAAATCGAAAAATCTTGTTTTCGGGCGGGAATATATCATTCCAAAGCCGGTTGATCCCCGGCTTATAACCCGCGTTGCACCTGCAGTTGCAAAAGCTGCCATTGATTCGGGTATTGCAGGAAACATTATTACCGATTGGGATAAGTATAAACTTGAGTTAAGTAAACGATTAGGTCTGGATAACCAGATTATTCAGGATATCAGATTTAAAGCAAAGCAGCGCTCCAAAAGGGTTTTAATGGCTGAAGCCAGCGATTATAAAGTACTTAAGGCAGCTCAGGAACTAATACACGATAACATCTGCATTCCAATTTTACTCGGAAATCGAGAAGAAATTGAAAAATCAATAAACGAAAACCACCTCGATCTGGGTAACGTGCTGATTATTGACCCGAAGAGCAGGGAAGAGGAAAAAAGAAGAAACACCTTTGCACGGCTATTATTTGAAAAACGCAAACGTAAAGGTCTTAATTTCGAAGAAGCTCAGGAACTTGTGTTCAACCAGAATTATTTCGGTGTGTTGATGGTGGAAACAGGTGAGGCCGATGCATTCCTGTCAGGGTTCTCAAGCAAATATGCCGATGTTATACGTCCTGCAATACAGATAGCAGGAACCAACAACCCGCAAAAGCATATAGCAGGAATGTACCTGGTACAGACCAAAAAGGGACCTTTCTTCTTTGCAGATACAACTGTAAATATACAACCTACAGCGCAAACCCTAGTCGATACTACTTTACTCACTGCAAAAGCAGTTGAGAGATTCAACTTCACTCCCAGAATTGCCATGGTTTCATATACGAATTTTGGATCCCTCAGGCAGGGAAGCCCTGCCAGAGTTCATGAAGCCGTTGAAATTCTTCACCGTGATCATCCCAAACTGATTGTGGATGGTGAAATGCAGGCAAATTTTGCATTTAATAAGGAACTGCGTCAAAAGAAATTCCCGTTTACGAAACTTCAGGACATGGATGTAAATACAATCATCTTTCCAAACCTGAGCTCCGGGAACATTGCATATAAGATGATGCAGGAAATTGGTGGAGCTGAAGTTATTGGCCCGATCCTCATCGGTCTTGGCAAGCCGATTCATATACTTCAGCTTGAGAGCTCTGTGAGGGAAATTGTTAATATGGCAACCATCGCTGCTCTTGATGCGCAGAGTTATGAGGATGAGAGGAAGGGAATTTAGAAGGTAGAATTTAGAAGGTAGAGTTTAGAAGGTAGAATTTAGAAGGTAGAGTTTAGAAGGTAGAATTTAGAATTAGGATCCAGACCTTTATACTTCTATCTCATTCTAAATTCTAAATTC
>CAYOLQ010000090.1:0-13541 GCA_964404825.1 uncultured Chitinophaga sp. | reverse complement strand
GTTTTTCCTCAAACGTTTTTTACGTTTGTGGGTCGCCATCTTATGTCTTTTTCTTTTTTTTCCGCTTGGCATGACTAAATCCTTTACTTGGTTTTTACATTAACTTTTACTTTTCCAACAAATGTTTTTGCCGGTTTAAAGGAGGGGATCCAATGCTCCGGAATAATAATAGTGGTATTCCTGGAAATGTTTCTGGCTGTTTTCTTTGCCCTTTTCTTTACTATGAAACTGCCGAATCCTCTTAGGTATACATTTTTGTTTTTGCCTAAAGAATCTTTTACAGTTTCCATAAAAGCTTCAACTGTCTTTTGTACAGTTACCTTTTCGATTCCTGTGTTTTTGGAAATCTCGTTAACGATATCTGCTTTCGTCATTTTTAAATGCTTTAATTATCAATGAATTACAATTATCTTTTAGTTTTGGTTTGCAAATATAGTTTATTTCTCCCTATAAATAAAACACAATTCTATTATTTTTGACAGAATATTTTATTTTACCCAAAAACAAAGAATGAAGATACATGAAAAACTGGGAGAATGGTATGAAAATGCAAAAAGGGATTTACCATGGAGAAGTACATCAGATCCATATAAAATATGGCTCTCAGAAATAATTCTGCAACAAACAAGAGTCGCTCAGGGAACTGAATATTACCATCGGTTTTTGAAGAAATTCCCTGACATTTTTTCACTTGCCAGCGCCCAAACCGAAGATGTACTTAAAATCTGGCAAGGGTTGGGTTATTACTCAAGGGCCAGAAACCTTCATGAAACTGCCCGTTTAATTGTTTCCGAACGAAACGGGGTTTTTCCCCTGACTTATACTGATCTTATCAAACTTAAGGGGATTGGGGAATATACCGCATCGGCCATATCTTCTATAGCTTACAATGAACCAAGGGCAGCAGTTGACGGAAATGTCAAAAGAGTTATTTCAAGGTTATTTGCCTTAGAGGAGGAAATTAACTCTCCGGAAGGAAAAAAAAATATATCAACCCTAGCACAGGAAATCCTCGACCTTCAATTTCCCGGAAGACATAATCAGGCTATGATGGAACTGGGTGCAAGCATTTGTTTACCCCGAAATCCTGATTGTATCAATTGTCCCCTAAACATGGTTTGCCAGGCTCTGAAAGAAAACAAAGTTTCTGAAGTTCCGGTTAAATATAAAAAGACGAAAGTGCTCAACCGCTATTTTACATATCTGATTATCAGAAACGGAGATTTGCTCAGAATTCAGCAAAGAAATGCAAAAGATATCTGGAATGGCTTATATGAATTCCCTTTAATTGAAACTCCTGACGAACCTGACTCTGAAATCCTTTTACTCAAAATCGGTTCATTTCTTCAAAATGATAACAACACGTATCAAATCAGCCACATTTCTGAAAGTATAATTCACAAATTAAGTCACAGAAATATCATTTGCAGGTTCGTTCATATATTGGTTTCGGAGGAAGAATTCTTCTCATCAATGCCAGGAATAGCCATAATTTTAAGCGAATTGGACTCCTATCCGATCCCCCGGCTAATAGATAGGTATTTACAAATGAACGTCCTTTGAAATACTATTCTGCAATTGATAAGAACCGTTTTTTTTGTATCTTTACTATCTGAATTAAAACACACAGTGTATGTCAGTAAATAAAGTAATTCTGGTTGGAAACGTCGGAAAAGACCCTGAGACAAGACATCTTGAGGGAGGAGCTACCGTTTCAAAATTTTCTCTTGCAACCAGTGAGGTTTATAGAAACAAGGATGGTGAAAAAATCACCAATACCGAATGGCATAACATAGTTTTATGGAGAGGACTGGCAGAAATTGCTGAGAAATATGTTAAAAAAGGCAGTCAGCTTTATATTGAAGGTAGAATCAGAACCAGAAGCTACACCGATCAGGACAATAATACGCGGTATGTAACAGAAATCATAGGTGACTCCATGCATATGCTGGGTAAGCGACCGGAGTCAGGAGCTCATGAATCAATACCACATGCACCTGCAGCAACATCCGATAGTAATCAACCTTCGGGAAACCATCCTGATATTCTGGAAGATACTCTTCCAAAATCACAAAGTAATGAGGATGATCTTCCCTTTTAATAATCCATTCTAACGTTTACAATCTTTTGGAATCAGACATATATCTTAGTTTACATACAATCATTCCGGTCACAGAACCAGGTATGTCATCTCCATGGATGTGGGAGGCTTTTAGCCTGATATTGCTATTATATTTCCTCTCCGTTATTATTTCCGGTTCAGAGTCTTCTTTCTTTTCCTTAAGCACTGATCATAAAGCCAGGCTCGAAGGTATGCGAAACCGGCGTTCTCAAAAAGTTCTGACACTGGTATCCGATCCGGAAAAATTACTCGCCACCATAATGGTAAGTAATGCTTTTATGAACATTCTGATCGTGCTCTTATCTGCGTTTCTCCTTAACCATTTCTCCATTTTCAGTCTTTCTACCTTTTCAGGAATCATTTTGCAGGTGCTTACACTATCTGTTTTCATCCTTGTATTCGGGAAAATATTACCCAAAATTTATGCACACCACAAGGCACTTGCCTTTTCGCTGTTTACTGTCAATATCATGATTTTTCTGCAGAAACTGTTTTACCCCCTGACTTTTATGCTGATTCGTTTTACAGGTGTTATAAACCGGAGGCTATTGCGCGTACAGGGAAATTTATCCATAGATGAACTCTCCGAAGCACTGGATCAAAATAAAGAAGATATTTCCGAAGACCGAAACATTCTGCAGGGCATCGTAAATTTTAGCAATATCGAGGTAAGCGACGTCATGAAACCCAGAATGGATGTAGTTTCCGCAGACATTGATATTGATTTCGAGAAACTTATTCAGGTTATTAACGAATCTGGTTATAGCCGAATACCAGTGTTTACAGAAACTTTTGATAATATCAGGGGAATCCTTTATGTCAAGGATCTCCTTCCCTATCTTAGTGAAATTCAAGGTTTCGCATGGCAGAATCTCATCCGGCCGGCTTATTTTGTACCCGAAACAAAAAAAATCAAAGATCTTCTTCAGGAATTTCTTGACAAAAAAATCCATATGGCAATTGTAGTTGATGAATATGGAGGAACTGAAGGAATTGTAACTCTTGAAGATGTACTGGAGGAAATTGTTGGAGAGATCACGGATGAATCTGATGAAATAGAATCCTTTTATTCCCGGATAGATGACTATAATTACATTTTCGACGGGAAAATCTTACTTAATGATTTCTTTAAGATCGTACAGCTTTCAGAAGATCTTTTTGAATCTATCAGAGGTGATGCCGATACGCTGGCCGGACTAATCCTTGAACTTAAAGGAGAGATCCCTCCGGTGAATGAAACAATTCTATTTAAGAATTTCAGTTTCATTATCCTATCTGTTGATGAACGCAGAATCAAAAAGGTAAAATTCACTTTGGGAAAAAATCTCAAAAACAAGTGATCATAATTATGGGGCTCAAATTAAAATACTTGTTTCAAACCCTCTTTTTTCTTCTGGTAATGATAACTGCATTTTCCTGCAGGGAAAATTATACACCAAAACCAAAAGCCTACATACGAATTGATTACCCCGAAAAAAAATACATTAGCTACCAAAGCCCACAAGGTTACAGTTTTGAATATCCGCTATATGCAAAAGTAAGCTTTGATTCCGCCGGGATTCACCCTGGCTGGCTCAATATTGACTTTCCACAGTTCGATGGAACTATATACCTTTCATACATCAATATTAAAGGAGATCCGGGTGAACATGCTGATGAAAGCCGCGACCTGGCCTACAAACACACTATCAAAGCCGAATCCATTCAGGAGAGTCTGATAAACCTTCCGGAAAAAAAAGTTTATGGCATTTTCTATGATATAAAAGGAAATGCTGCCTCATCAGTTCAGTTTTTTGTAACCGATAGTGTCAGAAATTTTCTCAGGGGATCACTTTATTTCAATGCTCAGCCAAATCAGGATTCCCTTGGACCGGTTGTTCATTTTATCCGCCAGGATATAGACCATTTGATCAAATCACTGGAGTGGAAGTCGGATAAAAAATAAATACGTAAATTTGGGTTTTTTGAAACGGACCGCTGTTGCAGAAGAAATACTATCATTGTTTAAAAATTTCGGATAATGGGAGTTATTGTAAAAAAAGAAGTAAATGACTGTCTTCTTGGCATCTGGGAAATTAAAGAAGATTTCGACTCCCTGTTTTCGAGACTAAATCTTGACCCTGATGAAATTGAAACATTAGAAGGATTTAAGAATGAAAGTCGCAAAATTGAGTGGTTAAGTGTAAGAGCTCTGATAAATGACATGACAGGAAAAGATTCCAGAATAATTTATAATGAATTCCGCAAGCCATTTCTTAAAGGTAATACATTTCATATAAGTATTTCACATTCAAGCGAGCTTACCTCCATCCTGATGAGTAAAAACAAAAAGGTGGGAATTGATCTGGAGTTAATGTCGCACAAAATCACCAAGGTAAGTGAAAAGTTTATTAACCGGCAGGAACTAATCACCTCCGATCCTGAAAAGGTTCCTTACCATCTTTACATTCACTGGTGTGCCAAGGAAGCTATGTATAAAATTTGCGACAAACAGGACATTAATTTCAAAGAAAACCTCTCTATTCTGCCTTTTGAACCAAAACCAGATGGCTTTGTGAAAGGCAGAGTGCTGAATATCCATGGTGTTGAGGATTTCAGGATTAAGTATGAAAATATGGATGGATACGCGATTGCCTGGACATGTAAATAATGAAGATTCACCTCAGCATATCAGAAAAAGGGAAAAGGAAAATAGCAATTCTTATTGATCCCGATAAAAATAATTCAGACTCACTTGATTTGATCCTCCAAAACAGTAATATTTCCGGGATCGACTATATTTTTGTGGGAGGAAGTCTTGTGGTTGGCAACATCAACGAAACTCTGAGTTATATAAGGCAGAGAACAAAAATCCCCGTTATTATTTTCCCGGGAAATGTAATTCAGATTTCTGATAATGCAGATGGTATCCTGTTCCTTTCACTTATCTCCGGAAGGAATCCTGAGTATCTTATTGGTCAGCATGTTATTTCCGCTCCCACTCTGAAAAAGTCGGGAATAGAAGTTATTCCCACAGGATATATTCTTATTGAAAACGGGAAAACAACCTCAGTTGAATATATAAGCAACACTATTCCCATTCCGTCTGATAAGCCCGAGATTGTTGTTGCAACAGCACTTGCAGGCGAGATGCTTGGAATGAAACTCATTTACCTTGAAGCCGGAAGCGGTGCTGCAAAAAGCGTGGCCTTGAGCATTATCTCCGAAGTGAAAAAAAATATTCAGATTCCTATTCTTGTGGGAGGGGGCATTCGAAATGCTGAAGATGCCCGCAAAATATTTGCCGCAGGAGCTGATCTTATAGTAATCGGCTCTGCTATTGAAGAAAATCCCGGGATTATTTCTGAACTTTGTCTTGCCAGAATAACTTAAAAAACCATCTGAACACCGGCTGTTAGCGGAGGAAGTTCAGGAGTTGTATATCCTGAAACTATCAAATCTGAGAAACGATAGTTCCCATAAATAACAAACTTGTTTATTCCGATTCTTGCTGTAATATCAGTTGAAATCTTCTCAATAAAATTCAGATTTCTTTGCACCGTGCGACTCTTTTCATAAAAATCACTGCTCAATGCTTTTTCCTTCAGAATTAATTTCCGTGCATAATTCCAGTTTCCTTTAACACCAATGTCGAGATAATTGCCTAATACATTACCTCTTTTACCAATGTTAATACGATTGTATGCCTCTGCACCAAGTGATGATATTCCCAGCCCCATTCTGTAAACCTCACTTGCACGTGAAAGAGGATTACCTGTTTCTACTGCTACATCATCTTCAGGTTTAATCCCGTATCTGGTCCAATTGTGACTCAGATCAAATCCTATGGCATAAAAAGACAGAAGTTTTAGCTTGTAACGATAACCAAATACAAGTGAGCCGGAACGTCCGAATTCGGTACTTGCCCCGGCTACCTCGTCATAAGGAATCACAAATGCAAACCCTTCATATAAGTGTCCGTATTGGCGCATATTTGGTCCTCTCTTTTCGGTATACTGTTCATCAACGTTCTTATCGAGAACAACATCCTGAGCTGCTAATCCCGCCGAAAGGAATGCTAAAACAAGGAAAATCAAATTTTTTATCATGAAAAAAGAATTTATTATTTATGTTATTGGGAGTCTGTCTGATAGATATAGGACTCAGTATATCCCCTGAAATAAACCATAACAGTATCTCCGCTTTCCAATTCGTCCGAGGAAATCGAAAACTCATTGTTAAACTGCATATTTACAACTGCATACCGCTTGATCTTTTGTTCATTTTCGCGAGTTATGTGATAATACAGAAAATTCCAGTCAAGACTATATAAACCTTCAGGCACCTGATTTTCGGATTCAAAACCTTCATCAAACTCAGATTCAAACTCATATTCTCCGGGTAATTCATCACTGAAATCCTCTAATTCAGAATATTCATCCTCGATATAAGCATCTTCTGATTCTTCATCAACAGTTTCAATACCTTCCTCAACAAGAATTTCTTCTTCAGAATAATCTGTCTGTTCATCTAACTGTGCCTCATCATCAATATACTCAACCGGATTTACATCTGAAAAATCTTCAGTTATTACCCAAGCAGAATCTTCTGGAAGTTGCTCAAAGCCATATTCAGCCCCATTGCTTTCTAATTCCTCAAGTGCAGCTGAATCATCTTCAGGCCAGATATCCGATTCTGATTGATCCCCGAAAGTAATTATTTTTAAAGTTTGTTCACCGTCTTCAAAATAAAAGCTTGGAGGCACCTGAAGCTTACCGGCTGTAAAATAATATGCTTGTGGAACTCCATATCCATGAGCATAATCAAAATATGGATATAAATGACCTGACATCTCAAGCTCACGGAATGTTTCCATATTATTCCATTCAGGATGCATTTGCATTACACATGCTGCAAACCCCGATACCAGAGGTGTTGAAAATGAAGTACCGAATGATTGCTTAACTTTTCTCGCATTCGAAGTAGCTACCTTTCCAAATGCAACAAGATTGGGTTTCATCCTGCCATCGAATGTTGGTCCAAAAGAACTGAAATTGATATGGTACCCATTGTCAGGTGATACACCGCCAATACTTAATATACTGTCTGCGTCAGCCGGAGCATTTATTACCTCCCATTTTTTATCACCGTCGTTACCTGCAGCATTTAGAACCAGTATTCCTCTGGAGGCTGCCATGTTTGCTGATCTTGAAACCAGCGTGGATTTTCCGTCCATCTGGGTTGGAAAATACCTTTTAAAGGTATAGCCCAGTGATCTGCTGATTATATCCGCACCGTTTTTATCAGCCCATTCCAGTGCCGCAAGCCAGTTTTCCTCTTCCGAAAATACTTCTCTGGTAATTTCCGTCCGTGCCAGAAGGAACTCAGCCCCGGTAGCGAGACCGAATTTCTTATTATCGAGTATTCCTGCAATACATGTAAAAACACTGGTACCGTGCGAGGAATAATCATAAACAAATTCTTTGTCCTTTACAAAATCCCAGGTAGCAATTATACGTCCTGATTCGCGGATGTGTTGAAACATCGGTGATGTGTCGACTCCGGGGAAACCGCCGTCAAAAATAGCAATCCTTACTCCCGCGCCATCAATACCAGCTTCTTCAAAATATTTTATTCCAAAAGCATTAATCTGTGCTTCTCTGAGTTGGTCAACATTATAATCAACTTCAGAGTCAAAGACTTTTTCTGTTTCATATGAAACCATCTGAATTTCCTGCACTCCGGTTACATAAGGCAAATCTGATATTCGTTTAAGTTCTCTTTTATCTGCATTTACTGCAACAGCATTGAACCAGCGGCTTACAGTTCCAAGATTTCCGGTTATATTCGAAACGCCCGTCAGATAAACTTCACTGAGAGGGAGGTCGGTAAATTGATTAAGCGGGATCTTCCTTTCAATGCGTTTTTGAATGGCAGCAGCATCGAAATACGAATAGGGATCAAACTCAACACCTGTTTTGTCTGAAAAAAACACCCAGTATCTTTTCTGTGCATTAAGTGCTTCTGAAGAAAAAAACATTAAAATGAAAAGAAACAAAGCGGAAATTCTATTTATCATATTTCATAAATTGTCAGAATGTAAAGAAACACACGAATATACAAATTTGTTTAAAACAATTCCTCAATCAGGTTCCCTTCTAATCCACCGCTTCTGGGAATATCGAGGAATACGGCAATGGTAGGCATAATGTCGGTTACAGAAACCGGTCGGAAAATGCTTGTCCTTTTTATTTTCCAACCGTACCAAATCAAAGGAACATGAGTATCGTAGCGGAAAGATGAAGAATATTGCTTGTCAATTCCTTTTTCAGTCCAGCCTGGTGAAAGATGCAAAAGAATATCTCCGGAGCGTTTCTGACTATAACTTTTCTGGATCTTTTCAAAAAATCCCCGGGTGTAATTATTTGTCATGAGGTTAGTGGAAGTCAGGGTGTTCGATACTCCCTCAAACTGGATCATAAACGCAGCTACAACATTCTGAAATTCGGGAAGTGAAAGCTTAGAATTTTCAATTAGATCTCTGTTCAGGTAAATTTGCTGAGCATAATAAAACCTGATCCAATCTCCTTTGCCGTAAACCAGATTCAGATAGGTACCGAGCAGGGACATGGCGCTGTTATAATTAAAATATCCAGCCGGTAATCCCTGAGCCGTGAGAAAGGCGGGATCGTCTGCCATAGCATTATCAGCAGTAAGATAAATCAACACATTTTTCATTCCCACCTGCTCATCCAGAAAATTTAGAAAATGCTCAATATCCTTATCCAGTCTCAGGTATGTGTCCTGAATCTCTGTCGATCCCGATGAAAACTTATCGCCAAGGTATCCTGTAGCAGAGAATGCTATCTGCAGCCAGTCTGTATCATCATCTTTTCCCAGCTCCTCCTGCACCAGACTCGCCACCGCAAAATCCTTTGTCAGCGAATTTCCGAAAGGTGTATATCTGAGCATATTAAAATCCCTTTGCCCCTTCTTAATTAGGGTCATTTTATTCAAATCATAAGGGAATACTTTTTTACCTGAGAAACCCGATTCATAAATGTTATCATCCGGAAGGCTTGCTGTATAAGATTCAAGGGGAAGCAGAGGCTCCCAGAAACGCTGCAGATATAATTCAGGGAATCCTTTGGAATTAAAATCATCCACCCAAACAGGCAGACTATCGGCATAATAAGAGCTGCTTATCCATTTTCCTCTTTCAGTATCAAACCAGTATGCGCCATTGGCGGCATGTCCTCCGGAAAGAACTGCTGCCCGGGGATCCAGTGAAATTGAAATGACTTTTGGCTTAAACTGACCTGCTACTCTTGCCTGATCAGACAGAGTGGAAGTCAACATTGAAACAGGTGAATATCTTCCCTGTTCGAATGCTCCACCTGTTGATGATACTTTTTCATCACTTACGCAAAAGGTAATTTTATCCTTTAGCCTGTCATACCAGTAATCTGATACAATGCCGTGAACATCAGGGTATGCCCCTGTAGCAATAGTGGCAAGCCCCTCTCCTGATTCCGAAATCAGATAATCATGATGAGCATTTTTGCAATAAGTACCTCCATTTATAAGTCTTTTAAAACCACCATCACCAAACTTATCCCAATAACGGGTCAGGTAATCGTATCTCATTTCTGAGACAACAATGCCTACAATAAGTTTAGGTTTTTCTGAGGGTACGGTTGGATTCTGTGAAAAGGAGTTTATACAGAATGTCAGAATAATAGAAGTAATTATTAATAATTTCATCAGGGTTATAATTTCAGAGTGCAAATATAAACTTTAAAGTATTAAACAGAATTACCGGAGAATATATTACAGAAAAATGATAATAAATCTGACTTACCTTTTTCCTCTGGGCTAAGTATAGTGAAAAAAGGGGGCTTTATTCCTGTATGACTTATACAAATTTTTGTGGCAAAGAATTAAAAGAAAACTAGTCTGCTTACTGTCTGGAAATCCGATCGTACCCGAAGGATATAAATCCCATGAAAACCTGTCCCTCCCATAGTTCCTGAACTTCCCAGAAAAATTGTTTCCTGAACTTTTCTGCCGGATATATCATAAAGATCAGCAAAAAACACTTCTGAGGAGTCATCAATCAACTCGATTCCTATTTCTCCGGATCCGGGGATGGATTTCACGATGATTTCGCGGAGAACAGGTTTCATTCTTATATGAATATCTAAACGTTGCTTTCCGGATATATCGACAGACAGGTTTTGAGGGTGGTATCCATCGGCAGAGAGTTGCATACTGTATGTTCCTCCGGGAAGAAATCGAAAAAACTTTCCGGTAGTTTTATGACTAAAAATATGGGATTCGTCTTTATCGTATCCGGGGATCTCAACTCTGACTTTCATTGGCTTCATGCTAATACTATCTGTTACCGATCCAAATAGACCATATTTTGCATTGGAAATATAATGTATCAGCGATGAACGATTTTTTTCCCAGAAACCCGGTATTTGCGATACTTCTGGAAATTTTATGGAAGATAATTCCATTGTAATTTCCCTTCCTCTTAAGTTATAGGTTACAAAATCCTGGCGGCCTCCCGGAATCCAGTACCAGTCGGATCCGAACACATATCCTTCCGGATAGAGCCTGAGGTAAAGCGGATCTATACTTCGGGCAGTATCTACATAATCCTTGCAGATATCAATAAACCATTCATTATCTGCATGTTTCCTCTCACTGGAATACCATGTGTCCCATGGGTAATTCAGTACTTCGGCACCTGTGTGCAGATTTGCAGATAATGCAGGAGGAAATTTTTCCATGTATTTAACCATTACAAGGTTTTCCTTTTGCAAACCTGCATAAGTATAATTGATTCCCAATCGCACATCCGGAAAATCACGGTTAAGATCAATATTATTAAGATTATATCGTTTTGCGCCAAATAAGCTGGTATCACTTTGGAAATAAGCCCCGTCAGGATTGGATAACGGGTTAATTATTAAAACCAGTTCATTAACTATTTCGGAAATCTCTTCCGATGATTCTGATTTTTCAAGTATTTCATTTATCAGCATAAGCATCAGGGAATATCCAACTGTTTCGTCGCCGTGCAAGCTTGATGAATAAAAAACAACGGGTCTGTCACCTTCGATGTAATCACCATTCTGAATTCTGGCAGCAAGAATTAAACGGCCCCCTATCGAATAACCAATTGTGTCGATTGTACAAATCTCCGGATAATTGTCTCTGAACTGCTTCATTAAATCCAGGTAATGCAGGTAAGAAGGATAAGCCCTACCCTCAAGAATTTCATCAATATTTTTGGCCATCCTCACAGGTGCCAGCATAGAAGGGGCTGTGAAAACCTGATAATCTATTCCTGCACCAATAATCTGCCGGAATTGGTCTGAATTTAAGTAGAAATAGTTGAGTGAATCTGTTTGCTTGTCAGGAACCAGAAAAGGTGTGATTTCGAACACTGATTTACGGACACTTGCAGGAAACGCTAAATAAACTTCTCCACGGGTTGAAAGGATTGAATCAGCAAGGATTTTGTTGTTCTCACGGAAAAATTCCTGCGAAAACACATTTCCATGTATTATCAGAAAAACCAACAATAATTTTTCAGGAACTTTCATCATTTGAAAACCATTTTCGCATTGTCCTGATTTACTTTAACAATAATTGTAATTCTCTGTGATTTCTCAGAGCTGACTCAAACATTAAACCGTATATGCAGAATATCTCCGTCGCCAACAATATAGTTTTTTCCCTCAACCCCGAGTTTTCCTGCTTCTTTACATGCATGCTCAGAACCAAGCCGGACATAATCATTGTATTTCATTACTTCGGCGCGGATGAAACCCCGTTCAAGATCGGAATGTATAACTCCTGCAGCCTGAGGAGCTGTCATACCTTTCCGGATAGTCCATGCTCTCACTTCTTTAGGCCCGACAGTAAAAAACGCCTGTAAATTCAATAAGGAATATGCAGAGCGAATGAGCTTATTCACACCGGGTTCTTTTAATCCCAGGTCTTGCAGAAATGCAAGCCTGTCCTGTTCATCTTCCAGTTCAGAAATTTCGGCTTCGAGTCCGGCAGCGATGACAAGCACTTCTGTATCCTCATTTTTTACAGCTTCCTTAACAGCGTCAACATATTTGTTCCCGGTGATTGCTGATTTTTCGTCAACATTGCACACATACAGAACGGGCTTTTCGGTAAGTAAAAATAAATCTTCAACATATTTCTTATCATCATGTGAAACCGGGGCAGTACGGGCCGATTGGAAATTTTCGAAGTGATCCTTGTATACTGTTAAAACTTCAACCCCTCGTTTGGCATCTTTATCTCCGGTTTTTGCAGCTCTTTCCAGTTTCTGAATTTTCTTTTCCACCGATTCCAGATCTTTTATCTGAAGTTCCAGATCTACTGTTTCTTTATCCCTTACCGGGTTTACACTTCCTTCGATATGGGCGAGGTTTTCGTCATCAAAACAGCGAAGCACATGAATCAGTGCATCGGTATTACGTATGTCGGCCAGAAACTTATTTCCAATACCTTCACCAGTACTTGATCCTTTTGTTAAGCCCGGTATATCGAGAATTTCCACCGTGGCTGGAACGAGTTTGGCTGGTTTTTCCATGTCGTTCAGCACATTCAATCTTTGGTCGGGTACATTTACAATCCCTATATTGGATTTATTGGAACTAAAGGCAAAATTGCTCGATTCGGCTTTTGTGTTCGATAAACAATTGAAAAGTGTTGTTTTTCCGGTGTTGGTTATCCCAATTATACCGCATTGAAGGCCCATAATTCAGTTTTTTTGATTCCTGGCAAAATTACATTTTTTATTCGAGAATTTGCTTGAATAATTGGTGTTCGGGAGTTTTGTATTTCGGGGGATCATCAACGGGTCTGAAGAATAATTAAATAAACTGAGAACCATAAATCGTATAATAAATATGATTATTTACTGGAAAATGCTAATTTTGGAGCCTTTCAGTCATTCACATAATAAATTAAGTTTTTTGATTAATTCTAAATTCAGCATTCTAAATTCTAAATTCAAAAATAATGAATGAATCAGTAGTAAACAGAGCAGCAGACAACATAAGAATCCTGTCCGCGTCAATGGTCGAAAAAGCAAAATCAGGTCATCCCGGGGGTGCTATGGGAGGAGCTGATTTTATAAATATTCTGTATTCAGGCTATTTAAATTTCGATCCCTCTGATATGAAATGGCCACATCGCGATCGTTTCTTTCTCGATCCCGGACATATGTCACCTATGCTTTATTCAATTCTTACTCTTGTAGGTACCTATTCTATTGATGATATTAAAAACTTCCGTCAGTGGGGCAGTCCAACTCCCGGACATCCCGAAGTCGATACAAAACGCGGAGTCGAAAACACTTCAGGCCCGCTTGGTCAGGGTCACACCATGGCAGTTGGGGCAGCCA
>CAYOLQ010000089.1:0-13644 GCA_964404825.1 uncultured Chitinophaga sp. | reverse complement strand
GCAGCTCGGTAATTAAATAGGGAGGAAGCTTGTAAAAGCGTTTTTTAATTATCATAGGAATAATAAAAAGTAATATTTTACATCTTTATCAAAGAAAATACTATTTTCTGAACTTAACAATACCGGTACATTTGAAAATAAAAAAACTTAATCCAGATGAACGAACTATTAGTTAAACTCTCAGAGTGTATTGAATTTGGAAAAATTAACCTTGCTTCCCCCTATCCTCCCCAGATGAAAGGACAGGACGGAGCCGATGAACTGACGGCAAAGGCACTAGCAGAGGGAATTAATCCTCAGGATGTATTAACACTTGGCCTTATGCCCGGCATGGAGAGGATAGGTAAAAAATTCAGAGAAAATAAGGTATTTGTGCCGCAGGTATTAATGTCGGCAAAAGCCATGAGCACTGCGATGCTTCATTTAAAACCACATTTCTTGTCGGGAGCAGCAAAACGAAAAGGCACATTCATAATCGGAACAGTCCTTGGTGACTTACACGATATTGGAAAAAACCTGGTGTCGATGATGGTTGAAGGAAGCGGATACAAAGTTGTAGATCTCGGAACCGATGTTGGATCCGACAAATTTATCGCGGCCCTGAAAGAAAATCCCGGCGCAGTTGTTGGTCTTTCCGCTCTTCTTACCACAACTATGGTTAATATGCAGCTGATTACAAAAGAAATCAAGGATGCTTTGCCCGGAACTATCGTAACTATTGGCGGTGCGCCGGTAACTGCAGATTTCTGTAATAAAATTGGCGCAGATAATTACTCGCCGGATCCACAGGGTGTTGTGGAGTTTCTGAATAAGAGAATTGGATAAGGGCTCGGGCTAATCTGGCTGATTGGCTGATACTCTGTAGCTTTTTTAATTGATTTGGTTTATACTCAATTTGACTGACAGGCAATTGAGTGTGATAGTTGTGTGCGTGAAATATTTAACTATAAACTAAAAATGAACGGATATAAACTTCTTGAAACGGCATTCCGGTGTGAATCAACTGAGCGAACTCCATGGGTGCCTTTTGTTGGGGTGCATGGTGCGCATCTGATAGGTGTTGATGCTGAAACATACCTGAAATCATCAAAACATATACTAAATGGTATAAGTAAGGCCGTTGATCTGTATAAACCCGATGGAATACCTGTGGCCTTTGATCTGCAGATTGAAGCCGAGATATTGGGATGCAGACTGGTTTGGAGCAAAGAGAACCCCCCGGCTGTGGTTTCTCATCCGCTTTCCGAGGGGATTGAACTTGAATCGCTCCGGATCCCCGGAAAAAACGACGGGCGTATCCCGGTTGTACTTGATGCAGCCTCAGCATTACGAAAAAAATATCCGGATCTTGGCTTGTACGGTCTGATTACCGGACCTTTTACATTGGCTCTCCATCTTCTGGGTACCGATATCTTTATGAAAATGTTTGAGGATCCTGATTACGTTCATAAGGTGATGGATTTTTGCTCCCGTGTTGGAATAAAACACTCTGAAATGCTGATAGAAGCAGGCTGTGACATTATTGCAGTTGTTGACCCGATGACAAGCCAGATTGATCCCCTTTCCTTCGAAACATTCGTAAGTCCCTATGCCCGGAATATTTTCGATAAAATAAGATCCCTTAAGAAATTAAGTTCATTCTTTGTTTGCGGACATGCTCAGCAGAATATTGAGGTAATGTGCGATTGTCTGCCTGATAATATCTCAATTGATGAGAATATACCTCTTGATTTTGTAAAAGAAATAGCTCTCTCAAAGAAAATCAGCTTTGGAGGAAACCTCAAACTGACAGTTGTACTGCTTATGGGCGATGCAGATGATGTTAAGAGGGATACTATTGCCTGCCTTGATTCAGGAGGAAAAACCGGTTTTATACTCGCTCCGGGATGCGATTTACCTATGCAGACACCCGTTGAGAATATTCAGGCTGTTGCAGAAATTGTTTTCAGTCAGTATCTGCAGGATCTGACCCGTAAGCTCGAGAAGAAGGAAAGCAAACTCGACATTATGAATATGAGGGATTATGGTCAGTCGGATAAGGTAATTATCGACATTATTACCCTCGATTCAGAATCCTGTGCCCCTTGTCAGTACATGGTTGAAGCTGTTAAGCGCATCGCTCCTCATTTCGAGGGAGTCGTGGAATGGCGCGAACATCCGATCAAAAAAATGGAAGCCGTTTCATTTATGTCATCCCTGATGGTAAAAAACATTCCAACAATCTGTATCGACGGCAAAATAGCCTTTGTATCCCGCATTCCGCCTCAAAGTCAATTGATCGAAGCAATTCAAAAACGTATTAACGAAAAGCTGAATCTTAAAATAAAGGCAAAGAAAAGCGAGGTTCTCATTATTGGTGAAAGTGAGCAGGAGTGCAAAGAAATTACTAGAAGGGTAAGACGTGCAATCGCTGAACTTGGAAAATCTACAACTGTTTCAGTGATAACCGACAAGGAGCAAATGTTGTCTTTCGGAGTAAAAAAGGGGCCTGCTGTTGTTATGGTAAATTATAAGCTAAAATCAGAAGTCACGGTTCCTTCCCTGGATGTTATTAAGGAGTGGATAAAGGATAGTTTGTAAGATTTATAAACTTAAGGCTAGGATATAACAATTAATTATCTTCGTAATCCGTTAATCCCTTAATAAAATGAAAAAAATTATCCCTGAGCTAAACAAAGGCAAGGTGCTCACGTCCGATGGTGCATGGGGCACATTTCTCCATAAAAAAGGACTTAAACCCGGTGAATGTCCCGAATTGTGGAACCTCATTCATCCTGAAGCTGTTCTGGAGATTGCCCAAAGTTATATCGAAGCCGGGGCCGATATGATAGAAACAAATAGTTTCGGGGGAAGCTCTTTTAAACTTGCCAATTACGGACTGGAAGGAAAAGTTTACGAACTAAATAAAAAGGCTGCAGAAATAAGCAGAAAAGCTGCCGGTTCGGATCATTTTGTATTGGGATCTGTTGGTCCTACAGGGAAGCTGCTTATAATGGAAGAGGTTACGGAAAACGAACTGTACGAAGCATTCAAAGAACAATCAATGGCACTGGAAGCAGGCGGTGTTGATGCGATTGTTGTCGAAACAATGACGGATTTGGAAGAAGCCCGGATTGCAGTAAAAGCAGCAAAAGAAAACACAGGTTGTGAGGTTTTCTGCACCATGACTTTCGATAAAACAGTCGATGGCGAATTCCGCACTATGATGGGTATTTCACCCAAAGAAATGACAGTTAGCCTTGTTGAAGCCGGGGCATCCGTAATCGGTGCAAATTGTGGAAACGGAATAGAGGATATGATTGGTATTGTTAAAGAAATCCGGATCGCAAACAAAAATATACCTGTATTAATTCATGCCAATGCAGGTATGCCCCACTATTCGGATGGTGAAACCACATTCCCGGAATCTCCCTCAGATATGGCATCCCGTGTTAGAGCAATTATCGCTGCAGGTGCAAATATTTTAGGCGGATGTTGTGGCACCACTCCCGCACATATATGCGAAATCCACAATGTTATAAAAAAGGCTTAAAGGAATGGCTGCTATCCCACTTCATCTTGTTAACGGATTTCTCGGAAGTGGTAAGACATCTTTTCTCACCCACTATCTCGACACATTTTCAAAGGAGAGAAAAATTGCAGTTATACAGAACGAATTTTCATCCGCAGGAATTGACGGCAGAATAATAGGAAATCACAAGGGAGCTTACCGGCTTCTGGAAATCAATAATGGTTCTGTATTCTGTGTTTGCCTGCTGGGAAGTTTTATTGATTCGCTGGCTATTTTTATTGACGAAAATCTCCCCGATGAGATCATTATGGAGGCATCCGGTATGTCTGATCCTGTCAGCGTCGGTCAGATATTTAATTCCCCGAAACTAAAAGGAAAAGTATTTCTGGGTTATGCGTGGACGATTGTAGATGCCAGAAATTTTAACAGGATGTCGGTAATCCGCTCCAGACTTGAACACCAGATAAGAATTGCTGACACTGTAATCATCAATAAGAGCGACATTGCTGCGGAGGAAGTGGAAACTGTTCAGCTTGCTGTTAAAAAAATAAATCCTTTTGCAACAGTTATTAGCAGCAGTTTTGCAAAGATTGATTTCGTAGGGTTAAAGAATTCAATGAAATTTTTTCCTTTAGCAGCACAAAAAGACAGTCACAGACCTAATTTGCAGTCTGTAGTGATAAAAAGCAATCGAAGTATCGGTAAACAAAACCTCGAAATGTTCATTGCCGGGGTAAAAGGGGATTTTATCCGCTTCAAGGGGTTTGTAAATACCGGTAAAAATCAGAAAATAATGGTACAGGGAAGCTTTGAAGATTATACCTTTGAGGAGGTTGAGTGGTTTGCCGGGGGTACTGAGCTTGTGGGCATTGGGAGTTTCAGTGAGACGAAGAATTTTACCGAAATATTTGAAACATTTTGCAACATATGATCCGGGAATTTAATTTCAGTTTTGATGAACTTGTAATCGATTATAACTTAATGGCCGGTGTAATGGGATATGAAGATGGTCAATTACCGGCACCGTTCAATGATTATTTAGAAATGGCCATTAAGGATGCCATGGCTCTTGAAGATATCCGTGCAACATACAAACTGATTGACAATGCAGGTAACGACAGCAGCAGAAATATTCTTTCGGCAGGCGGGAAAGAATTTCGTATAGGCAAAGAGGTATCCAGAGAGTTAAAGGGAGCTTCCCGTTTTGCCTTTTTCGTTTGCACAGCCGGTAAAACTATCAGCGATAAATCCGTTAATCTTTTAAAAGGTGAAGATCCGGTTCTGGGCTATGTTTATGATATCCTGGGAAGTGCAATCACTGAAGCTGCCGGAGACAGGATGCAGTCGATCCTGAGAGAGAATGTCGAAGCTGACGGGGACAAAACGACCAACCGCTACAGCCCCGGTTATTGCCAATGGAGCGTAAGCGATCAGCACAAACTTTTTGCATTATTTGGGGAATCACCTTGTGGAGTAAGCCTTACCCATTCAGCGCTGATGCAACCGGTAAAATCCATCAGCGGGGTAATTGGTATCGGAAAAAATGTTGAATACCGGGAATACCAGTGTACCCTTTGCTTCAGTGAGAACTGTGTGTACAGGAGAATTCGCGGTTTATAGAGTTGCAAATTATAATCCTTTGAACCTCTTCCTGTATTCAGAAGGCGCAGCCCCGGTTACTCTTTTAAACTGCTTATTAAAATGACTTATGTTATTAAAACCACTGTCAAGGCAAACTTCTGTAATGTTTAGATCCTGGTCCATCAGTAATTTACAGGCAAATTCAATCTTTAACAGGTTCAGGTATTCAAATACTGTCATTCCCATTTTCATTTTAAAGAACCGGCACAGTGATCCTTCAGCCATATTAACCAGTCCTGCAAGTTTCTTAAGATCAATATCTTCCTGGTAGTTCTTCATCAAATATTCATGAATGGTTGCAATTCGCTTATTTGGCGTTGTAAAGCGTTTTTTAAGGTACTCCTTACTTGCAAGGTAGATGTGGCTGTCACTTTTACCAATAATATCCATTAATCTGAAAAAATGCAGCATGCGTTCAAAACTTTTCATATACGGAAGCTGCAGCATAATTTCGCTGACCTCATTTAGTGTCTGCCCGACAATCTGGATACCTCTTTCTGAAAATTCCATTGCCTTTTTAACATAACTGAATTCCGGAAGTGATAAAAGTTGCGGCATTACTACCTCCGATGTAAACTGCAGAAAAACCATTTCAAGCTTCCTGCTTGTCAATGTTCTGATTTCTTTATCCGGGATCCAAACATGGGGGAGGTTCCGTCCGATAAAAACAAGGTCGCCGGGCTGAAATTCCTCAATAGAATCAGCCACAATCCTTTTTCCAGAACCTTCAGTGATAAAACTTATCTCAAAATTACTATGATAATGCCATGTACTTTTATCAAGGTTATCCTGAAAGATCCCGATAAAAAATGATTCGTCATTATTTCCTATTGGTTTCTCAAATAAAACTGACATAATGGTATTTTTTGTACACTTAACAGTTAATATGTTAATATAACATCAATATTAGTAAAAATTGGAGTAGCATATTGTCCATGAAGCAGATATTTTTGTCTGTACCACATATTAATAAAATCTGAACAATATGGAATTACTACTTGAAAAACTGCTTGAAGCAGTTGAATTGGGCAAAGTGGATAAAAAATCGCCTTTCCCTCCCCAGCTAAAAGATCAGGATGGTTCACATGAACTCACATTTCAGGCTATTGAAGCAGGGATTAATCCCAAACAAATACTTGAAAACGCGCTGATTCCTGCAATGGCAAACGTCGGTAAGAAGTTTTCTGAAAATAAAATATTCGTCCCCCAGATGCTCATGTCCGCCAGGGCAATGGGAGCCTCAATGGTTCAGCTAAAACCGTTTTTTGCAAGCGGCGAAATTAAATCCAAAGGCACATTTATCATCGGCACGGTTAAAGGCGATTTGCACGACATCGGTAAAAACCTTGTCTCCATGATGGTTGAAGGTGGCGGTTGGTCGATTGTTGATCTGGGTGTTGACGTAGGTTCCGAGAGGTTTATTGAAGCACTGGAAAACAATCCAGGTGCAGTTGTAGGTCTTTCGGCACTGTTAACTACCACGATGGTAAATATGGGCGAAATTGTTGCCACCATTAAAGCACAAATCCCGGATACCATAATTCTTATCGGGGGAGCTCCGGTTAATACGGATTTCTGTCAGAAAATCGGGGCTGATTTTTATGCTCCGGATCCTCAGAAAGCTCTTGAATACATGAATAAACTGGCATCCTAAGAAAGTCCGTTTTAGTACCATCCTATTTTAAATACCTTTGGAATAGCAGTGGAAACATTATATGAGATAGCTGTGCATATTCTTTAGTTTCCTTTTTGTTCATAGTAAGTCCAGCATTCCCGGATATTTGCAATAGTAACCATATAAAATTGTTGAAAAATATTTAATAAACACCAAAATGAAATACAAAAAACTGGTAATCAATAATGCAAATGACTTAATGTTCGGTATAGCCCCAAACCCTGTAAAAACGCGCAGAGGATTGGAAATCGGAGGCGGACAGGTTTATGCCGAATTAAATTTCACTCTTCCTGTGATGAGTATCAACGAGAGCACCCTTGACCAGGTTTACAGCCACTACCGCGAAATAGCCGAAGGAGCCCTCGAAAGGGCATTACAGCTCAATTCGAAAGGAATTGTTCTCGAATTTGAAACGCTTCTGGAAATGACAAAAACACCGGCTATCGGTGAAGAGATCGTTAAAATAATGAATGAAATATGTGAAAACTATTACCAGAAATACGGCCTTGCTTCCGAAATCCGTCTGACACCCAACGATCTGAGGGAGTTTGAACGACCTGCTAGGCAGCGCAGCTCAAAACATCTCGAACCCATGTTTGAACTCTTTGAGAAAGGTATGCTGGCCGGAGGCGATTTATTGTCGATTGAAAGTACCGGTGGAAAAGAAGTTTCAGACGAGGCCCTGATGATGTGCGATGTCAAAGGGATGATTTTTGCTTTGGCGGTCCTGGGGGTTAGGGATATGCAATTCCTGTGGCAAAAGATTGTTTCTGCAGCGAATGCACACGGTAAAATAGCTGCCGGTGATTCGGCCTGCGGATTCAGTAATACAGCAATGGTTTTGGCCGAGAAAAAATATATTCCGAAAGTTTTCGCATCGCTTGTGCGTGTTATCTCGGTTGTGCGCTCTATCGTTGCTATGGAAGAAGGAGCCATTGGTCCTGATAAGGATTGCGGATACGAAGGCCCTTTCCTTAAAGCCATTACCGGCATACCCATTTCAATGGAAGGGAAAACAGCTGCTTGCGCACATTTGAGTCCGATTGGGAATATCGCTTCTGCCTGTGCTGATCTTTGGAGCAACGAATCGGTACAGAATATCAAATTATTATCCGGAATGGCGCCAACAGCCTATCTCGAACAGCTTGAGTATGATGCGCGTCTCATGAATGAAGCTTTGCGTGCCGGGAACCTTCACCGCGATGTTTTGCAGCAATTGCTGGTAGCATCAGATATTTACACCGATCCCCAGGCACTGATACTTGCACCTGAAAATGTAATCAGGATTTCGAGGGAACTGGTCAGAGGCGATTCGTATGTTGCTAATGCCAGAAACGGGGCGCTTGCGGCTCTCGATATTATTGAGGAAGCTCTTCAATCGGGCAAAATGAAGCTTTCTGAACTGGAAACATCTTACCTCCCGATCTTCCGGGATGATCTGAACAGCATACCTGAAAATGAAAGCGAATTTATCGGAATGATGATGCCGCTCTTAGACCCGGGGAAATTTATTCCCGCGGAATATGGTCTTTAAATTTCTTCGAATAAGAATTTTACATTTTACATTGCATAAATGATTTGAACCGCATTGAAAACATATGGAAAGAATCCCCGTAAATATTATCTCCGGTTTCCTTGGCTCAGGAAAAACTACCTCCATCATCCAACTGCTTGCTAAAAAAAACGCTGGCGAACAATGGGCAGTGATAATTAATGAGTTCGGGAAAGTAGCAATCGATAGCCAGACCCTCCGTTCTTCCTCAATTACAGGAAATGTTTATGAGGTTTCAGGGGGCTGCATTTGTTGCTCTGCCCAGGGATATTTCCATGAAAACCTGGATAAAATCACCAAATCGAATAATTATACCCGCATAATCGTTGAGCCCAGCGGATTGGGGGGTATTGATATGGTTACTGAAATTGTAAGTTCATACCCCGGCCTCAGGCTGATGTCCGTCATTTGTATGGTTGATATTTCTTCCCTGAGAAATGCCCGCCTGCAAATGAATGCGATCTACCGCTCTCAAATTTCAGTCGCGGATGTCATTTTATTCAGTAAGTGCGATCTTCTTTCAAACTCATTAAAGCAAGACCAACTGATTGAAGAGTTCAATAATTTATTTCCCGGAAAAAATCTGCACATAAAAAATGAAAATTTCAACTGGTCAATCCTCATAAATAATGAATATATAACTAATGGGAAAGAGAAAACATTCCGGATTCCTGCAGCTTCCGGTCCAGAATTATCGGATAAAAATTACAATGATACATATTTCAGATTCGGAGCCGGGAGAATTTTTGAAAGCGAACCGTTGATGCATTATTTCAGGGATTATCCAGACATCATCCGGGCAAAAGGATATGTTCGCACGGAAAAAGGATGGAATTTGGTCAATTATACGCTTTCCGGATGTATATTTGAACCTTGCCATGCGAAAGAATTCAATGAATTTGTCATTATAACCGAGAAATCAGCAACAGTAATTCATGAATAAACACACCATCCGTCTGCACCCACTTGGAAAAGAATTGCGGGTAAACCACCTGACGCCTTTACAGGATTTGCTGCACGAATTTGGAATCGAGTTCCCCTGCGGAGGAAAAGGAACCTGCGGGAAATGCAAAGTCAGGCTTCTGGATGGAGAAATAGCTATTTCTGACGTTCATCAGCAAAAAATAAATCGCTTAGGTCTTTCGGGCGACTGGCGTCTTGCATGCTTCAGCAATGTAACCGGCAACATAAGCCTTGAAATTGAGCAGTTTAATCATTTGATTCTGGCGGACGAAAGCGAGTTTGAATTTGTACCCGAAAAAGGGTTTGGTATTGCCATCGACCTGGGCACAACCACAGTGGTAGCTCAGTTGGTTGATTTATCCACCGCCAAAGTATTGGCTGTGGAAACTATGCTGAATCCTCAGATCAGGTTTGGAGCCGACCTGATTTCACGAATTCAGGCATGTCTGGACGGGAACGCACCCGAAATGACCGGGATGATACGTTCATCCATAGGAACCATGATTGATCTGCTTCTGGCAAAACATCAGACAGAAATAGCGAATATTGTAATTGTTGGAAATACAGCCATGCAACTGATCTTCAGTAATAACGACGTATCCACTTTAGCTTCCTACCCTTTCCACGTTGAAAACCTGGGTATGAAAACCTTTGATCCAAAAGAGCTGGGCTGGAGGGTAAAGGTTAATGAACCGATACGCTTTTACCCTTCGATAGCAAGTTTTGTGGGCAGCGACATACTGTCAGGAATCGTTGCAACAGGCCTGCACAAAAAGGAATCCTATACAGCTCTAATTGATCTGGGTACCAATGGTGAAATTGTGGTAGGTAACAAAAAACAGATCGTATGCGCTTCAACCTCCGCAGGACCAGCCTTCGAAGGATCGAATATTTCAATGGGAATGAGAGCTCAGTCGGGAGCCATTTCCTCGCTGACTTTAAAGGAAGGAAACATTGTGGCTCATGTGATCGGGAATACTCCCCCGAAAGGAATATGCGGCAGCGCTTTGATTGATGCTGTTGCTATTCTCAGAAAACTCGGTTTGATAGGAATGTTCGGGGAAATCAATTCGGGGGAGGATAATGCTAAAATTGTCGGAGAGATTAAGCTTACCCAGAAAGACATAAACGAATTTCTGCTTGCAAAAGCGGCTATATCAGCAGGACTTGCTATCCTACTGAAAAACCTGAATATCCGTCTTTGTGATTTGACAGAACTATACATTGCCGGAGGTTTCGGTAGTTTTATCACCATTGAAAACCTGATTGCCACCGGAATGATTGATCTGCCGGAAGAAAAAATTCACAAAATAGGAAACACAGCACTTATTGGGGCAAAGATGTTTCTTTTTGTGGGAAACAGGAATATCATTGAAATACTTCAAAAAACCCAACATATCAGTCTTGAGGGAGATGCTGGATTTCAGGATATATATGTGGAAAGTATGCTATTGCATTGATTTGCTTATTCTGGAGCAAGTTTGATGTCCACGAAACAATAAACGGTCTAAGCCTGTTAATACAAAATTGTAACCCATAATAATTAAATCAAATGCCTTTTTAAATAATGAGCGAATTCGACTCCCGCGCCCGGGAATGGGACAACGATAAAATGCATATTTTAAGGTCTGAAGCAATTGCTGCTGAACTTATAAAAATAATTCCTGCCGATGGATCTTTCAGAGCACTCGAGTATGGAGCGGGAACCGGCATATTAAGCTTTATGCTGAAGGATAGTTTATCGAAAATTGTGCTAATGGACAGTTCCCTCGAAATGATAAATGTTTGTCAGGAGAAAATAGAGTTTTTCAATATTTCCCATATCCATCCTATCTGGTTTGATATGGAGCATGACGATTATGATGGGAAATTTGACATAATTTATAACCAGATGGTATTGCACCATGTAAAAAATATCGATCTGATTCTGGGGAAATTTTACAATCTTTTAAATCCGGGAGGTATTCTTGTGATAGCCGATTTATATCCTGAAGATGGCTCGTTCCACGGACCGGAAGTAGATGTACACCATGGGTTTGATCCTGAAAAACTTATTGAGAATTTAAATAAAATCGGTTTTTATAAGGGTACATATAAAACCTGTTTTGTTGTTACCCGACCCAATGGATTAGATTATCCTGTATTTTTCCTTGCCATTTATAAAAAATGAAGAGGCTGTCTCAACAGCAATTATTAAGGATTATAACTTATAGATTGAAAGTTTTTTCATTCTCTGTGGTTCTCTGTTTTATCCCTGTGAGCCTCTGTGTAAGAGGTATTATACAGAGAGCCACAGTGATTGAAGAAGGGTTACACGGAGTTTTAGAAGGTGAATTCACCTCACTTTTTGGAGGTCGACTTACAATCTATAATTATATATATTTTGAGAATTCCTTTTGAGACAGCATCTTCATGAGAATTATCTACTTGTTTTTCTTTTTGATTTCTGCCATTACCTTTTCTTCAGATAACTTCTTTGTACAGAAAAACCAGTCGTAACATTTCATATCTTCCTTTCCTTCCATCCGGTCCTTTGCCGTACCACATGAACCTGCGGGCGGAACAATCACATCATCACCCGGTCTCCAGTCTGCCGGCATGGCAACACTAAAATTATCAGCTGTCTGAAGAGCGATAACAACCCTGAGCAATTCGTCAAAATTCCGACCTAAACTCAGCGGATAATAAATAATTGCACGGATAATTCCCTTGGGATCAATAAAAAATACAGCCCTGACAGCTTTTGTATTGCTTTCACCGGGTTGCATCATGCCGTATTTCTTTGCGACTTCCATTGTAATGTCTTCAATTAAAGGAAAGGTTACTTCTACATTTTTCATCCCTTTATATTCAATCTTTTCCTTTATTGTCCGTAACCACGCAATATGGCTGTATAATCCATCTACAGATAATCCGACAAGTTTGCAATTTGCCTCTGCAAACTGATTCTCCATACTTGCAAAGGTCATAAATTCAGAGGTGCAAACGGGAGTAAAATCAGCAGGGTGACTGAATAAAATTACCCAGTTGTCTTTATAATCAGATGGGAAATTTATATTTCCCTGAGTAGTAACGGCTTTAAATTCCGGAGCCGGATCTCCAATACGTGGCATTGCCATAATTTCATTTTCCATGGTATTTATTTTTAAAGGTTATAATTTTTTTCTTAAATTTTTCCTGATTTCCGAACTTTTTTGCTTTTATAACTTCTGATAATCATATAGATAATAACTAAGAAAGTTACAATCAGTAAGATCTTTCCAATGCAACAGAATACTGTACAATAGTACGATTCTGAAGCATGGCAAATTCCGGAAAAACATCCCATAATTATCAAAATTATCCAATCTGCAAAAAGTAAAGCTGATATAAGTAACAACCACTTTAATACTGATTTATTCATGACAGATAATTCAAAGTATAAACTTTACTGATAATATTTATTAATCTATTTAACGATTTCCATGAAACAAAATTAAGTAATCTAATAATAATAAGCAAATGTTCACTATATTTGTATCGAACATATGCTCATTATATATGCCAAGACCAAAAGTAAGACGAAGGATGTCTAACCCGCCTCATTTCAAGGGTTTCACACCAATAGGAATTTCGGAGAATAAAGCAGTTGTTTTAAATTATGAAGAATATGAGGCTATAAAGCTATGTGACTTTGACCTGCACGGTCAGCTTGAAGCATCTGTTTTTATGGGGATTTCACGACCTACTTTTGCAAGAATATATGAGTCTGCCAGAAGAAAAGTAGCTGAAGCATTTGTAATGGGAAAACCTATAATATTTGAAGGTGGGAAAGTATACTTCGATAGTGAATGGTATTCCTGCAATGACTGTGGTTGTATGTTCAATCATCCGGAAAAAGACAGGAAAATAAAATGTTGTGCACTTTGCGGTTCTCATGATTTTGAGCGAAGCAGCGAATCACCTATAAAACTGGAAACAGGCAAATAACTGATGAATGTAGTAATAACATCTTCAGGAAACAGCTCAGATTCAATGCTGGATAATCATTTTGGCCGGTGTTCATATTTTGTATTTTATGATACACAAAGCCGGAGTATGGAATTTTACCCAAACCCTTACAAGGAGCTGGTTGAGGGCGCCGGTAAAGAATCTGTCAGGTTTATTGCTTCACGGAAAGTTACAAAAGTAGTTACAGGGAAACTGGGTATAAAAGTCAAACCCCTGCTGGATAGTTTAAAAATCCAGCTGATTATTTTAAAAGATGAAAAAAAAAGTATTCAGGATATAATTAATCTGATTAATCATTAAATATAAATGCAA
>CAYOLQ010000088.1:6283-13783 GCA_964404825.1 uncultured Chitinophaga sp. | reverse complement strand
AACCTCAATCATATTCTTTACCGATTCCTCAAAAACCCCATGTGTAGAGGGATAGGTAATCATAAAGCCTGCCAGTTTATCGCGGTAATGCTCAGCCAGATTTTTAAGAGTTGCAGTGTTCACGTTACCTTTGTCGTCGCATTCCACAACAACAACTTCCATTCCAGCCATAACAGCACTTGCAGGATTGGTTCCGTGAGCTGATGCAGGAATCAGCACGATATTCCGATTTGCTTCTCCCCTGCTTTCATGATACGCCCTGATAACCATGAGACCTGCATATTCGCCTGCAGCACCTGAATTAGGTTGAAATGATACTGCATCAAAGCCGGTAATTTCTTTTAAATCATTACCCAATTCGTTAAACAACTGCTGATATCCCTCAACCTGATCAATTGGCACAAACGGATGAATTTGTGAGAATTCGGGCCAAAGGAAAGCCATGAGTTCAGAAGCAGCATTCAGTTTCATAGTGCAAGACCCCAGAGATATCATAGAATGTGTAAGGGAAAAATCTTTTCTCTCCAGCATTTTGATATACCGCATCAGGTCTGTCTCCGATCGGTATCTGTGAAAAACTTCCGCATTCAGAAAAGTTGATTTTCTCCTGAATTTCTCAGGAATTTGCTGCGTATGCGCAAGGTTCTGCACAGGTTCATATTTTCGCTTTACAGTCCGGGCAAATACATCGATAATGTCATTAAGGTCATCAATGTTTGCAGTTTCATCAATGCTCAGACTAACAGAATTATCGCCGGAATAAAAGAAATTAAGTTCTTTTTCAAGGGCAATTTTCCTTAAGACCTCAATACTGATTCCGGCAGGCAAAGTAATTGATAAGGTGTCGAAAAACGTCTTATTCTTTATCTCAAATCCAAGTCCTGAAATTTTACCGGCAAGAATATTTGTTGCAAAATGGATGTTTGATGCTATCCGTTTGAGACCTTCCGGGCCATGATAAACAGCGTACATCCCTGCCATGGTTGCGAGGAGAGCCTGAGCCGTGCATATATTAGATGTTGCCTTTTCACGTTTAATATGCTGTTCTCTTGTTTGCAGTGCCATACGTAATGCCGGATTACCATGACGGTCAACAGAAATCCCGATAATTCGCCCGGGCATATTTCGTTTAAATTTGTCTTTACATGCAAAGTAAGCTGCATGTGGGCCGCCATATCCCAGAGGTACACCGAAACGCTGCGTTGATCCCACTACAATATCTGAATCCCATTCTCCCGGGGGAGTAAGTAAAACCAGACTCATGAGATCTGCTGCCACTCCCACGAGAATATCCTGAGAATGCGCCTTTGCTGTAAATCCGGAATAATCTCTGATTTCTCCTTTTGAATCAGGATACTGAAGCATTGCGCCAAAAAATCCACCCTGAAAAGTGAAAGAAGAATAATCACCCGAAACGATTTCAATTCCTAAAGGGATCGCCCTGGTTTGCATTACAGCAAAAGTCTGTGGGAATAAATTCTGATCCACAAAAAACTTACATCTGCCTTCTTTTACTGTTTCGCGGGATCTGCAGTTAAACATCATAATCATTGCTTCAGCAGCGGCTGTTGCCTCGTCGAGAAGAGAAGCATTTGCAATTTCCATTCCGGTTAAGTCCATAACCATTGTCTGGAAATTCAGAAGTGCAGTAAGCCTGCCCTGGGAAATCTCCGCCTGGTAGGGAGTATAAGAAGTGTACCACGAGGGGTTTTCAAGTATATTGCGCTGAATAACGGGTAAAGTAATTGTATTGTAATAGCCCATTCCTATGAAGCTTCGGAAGAGCTTATTCTTCTTACCTATATCTCTGATGTATTTCAGGTATTCATATTCGCTCATTCCTTCGGGTAAGCGCAGACTTTTTTCCATCATAATTGAAGAAGGAATTGTCTGAGCGATTAATTCGTCAAGTGATCGCACCCCGGTTTTCTCAAGCATTACTTTCATATCTGCTTCAGAAGGACCGTTGTGCCGATTGGTAAATATATCTAATACCATGATAATGTGTGAATTATATTTATGAATGATGTTTTAAAGAAAGAAGTAAAATTAATATCTTAGTTTGAGGGCTTGTTCTGAAGGTACATGTTTAAGAACTCCTGTTTAAAAAGGGATTTTGTTCTTTTTCTATACCTACAAATGATGAAGGTCCATGTCCGGGAAAAATCTGAGTATCATCCGGTAAAATCAGAATCTTTGTATTAATGCTGTCAATAAGCGTGTTATAATTTCCTCCGGAAAGGTCTGTACGGCCTATACTTCCTGCGAAGAGCACATCCCCTGTAATAAGAATTTTTGAATCTTTTTCATAAAAAATCAAAGAGCCGGGAGAATGACCCGGAGCATGGCAGACTGTAACACCGGAGTTTCCAAAGCTGAAAAAATCACCATCTGCAATCCATCCATGAGGTTCCGGCGGCGGCTGAATATTGAATCCGAAAATTTTTCCGTGGAGAACGGCATTTTCAAGCAAGGAAATATCTCCCTTGTGCATGAAAAAATTGATAGCGTATTTTTCACAAACACGTTTTGTGCCGGTCAGGTGATCAACATGTCCGTGGGTATTTAGCAAAGCTTTGGGCTTCAGTGAATTTTTTTCAATAAAACTAAAGAGGCTATTATATTCGGCTTCTTCGTAACAAGAGGCATCTACAATTATGCATTCGGACGAATCGTCGTACAATACGAAACAATTGACCTGAAATGCGTTGAAAACAAAAGATTTTAATTTCATCATATATCTGTAATCTCAAAATTCCTAAATTATCCAGCTTTCCCTTTTAAAAGTGGAACAAAAGAAAATGCTCCATGTTCAGTTCGCACAAAGTCATTTTCCGTTTCCCTTAAAATCTTCATCATCGATTGCCCGGCGTCGCCTCCCACAGGGATAATCAGAACTCCTCCGATTTTTAACTGCTCAAGCAGTTTCTGAGGAACCATAGGGGCTGCAGCTGTGACAAGAATTTTATCATAGGGCTGATAAGAAGGGATCCCTTCATACCCATCACCGTAAAAAAAATGAGGTTTATAACCTAATAATTTTAACGCCGACTGGGCTTTTAAAAACAAATCGCGCTGACGTTCTATTGTAAATACTTTTGCCCCCATTTCCAAAAGTACTGCCGTCTGATAACCTGAACCGGTGCCCACTTCAAGAATTTTATCCAGCGGTTTGACTGCAAGAAGCTCTGTCTGAAAAGCTACTGTATACGGTTGGGAGATCGTTTGACCAGATCCTATGGGAAACGCCTGATCCGCATACGAAAAATTTATAAAACTGCTATCCATAAACAGATGCCGGGGTACCTTATTGATTGCACCGAGCACATTTTCATCGCAAATACCTTTGCTTCGGATAAGTTCTACCAGTTTTTTTCTTAATCCTTTGTGCCGAAAGGAATCCTCCATACAAAATATTTCAAAAATCGTGAATACAAATTTAACTTTATCAACAGAATAAGTTGAAAAGTCACCCATCTATTTATATCCGGATTATTAACAATTGGTTTAAGTTTGCATCTATACACATTTGAAAGATGATTCGTGCGGGAATTTTTGGTTCGGGAACAACACTTGAAAATGCTCTGGAAGTATTCAGACAGCACAATAATATTCTCGTAACGGGCTACCATAGCGGGAGTTCATTTATTGAAAACCATAATAGTATTCCGCAATATTTTATGCCTGAAGAGTTGATTTCTGTATCTGAGGTTGTAATAATATCAAATAATCCCGGCGATTTCCATGAAATAATTCCCCTGGTTTTAAAAAACTCAAGGCACCTTCTTATTTTTCCCGACTACACCCTTTCTTTTTATCAATTGGATAATATGTTGAAACTTGCCGAAGAAGCGGGTGTTGTCTTCTACCTTCATCAGGACGGAATAAAGGAATGGATGAGGGATATTGTTCAGAAATATTGCGGAAAACCAGAGTTCATTGAAGTTTATTGTCATATCGACAAGCATCATCTCATTCCGGGGACGAATATCTTTGATACCCTTTACAAAGCTATTTCCGTTGTAATGAAACTTAATCCCGTGAATCTGCGAAAGTTTCACACGAATCTCGTTCCGTATTGTTCACCGGATCCTCTTATGACAAATGCAAGGCTGGAATTTGAAAATGGATCTTCAGCCAACATAACTGTAAACGGTTTTTTTGAAAGGAGTGACATACGTATTGAAGTTTTCAGAAATGATTGTGAAGTAATAATTGATCCCCTGACACCCGAAATCAGGGTAATCAGTAAAAATCCCAATTCCACACGGATTTTCAATAAACCACCCGACAGACTAATCAATACTTTCAATGAAGGAATCGAAGGGTTTGCTCTCCGGCTTTTTACTCCAAGTTTAAATAATGATCCCTTTGAATCGGGCATAATTGCGCATAAAACTGCAACCAAAGTTATTCATCAGTTTATTCCATATCCCGTGCGGACCTTATGATTTTATCGGGATAACCTCATGCTGACCTGCAATAATCCTACTGATCCAAAACCCAACCGGATAAGGAGAATCAGTTCCTTTTATACAATGAATAAAATATCCGGCTTCAGACACATACATTTTAAGATTATCAGGATTAACCATTACAATAAAATTCAATATTTTTCGTTAGCATTTCACCAATCTACTATATGAACAGAAGAAAACAGGTTTTCCGATATTTGATTTCCGACTTTCTGAGTGCATCCGTTGCCTGGACTCTTTTTTATATTTACCGCAAGGAATTCATTGAACCCTTAAAATTCGGATACGACATACCTGTTACTTTCAGTGACCGGTTTTATCTTGGATTGATAATAATTCCGACATTCTGGCTTCTGTACTATTATCTGACCGGATTCTACAAAAACATTTTCCGTCATTCCCGAACCGACGATTTTTTCAGAACATTCATTCAAAGTATTACCGGAGTCCTGATAATTTTCTTCCTTTTAATTCTTGACGATGAGATCCAGTCTTACCGGAATTACTATCTGTTATTTACCGTATTATTTTCCCTACACTTCTTACTGACTCTGATATTCAGGTTGATTCTAACCTCCTCAACTGTTAATAAGGTACATAACAGAGAGATAGGTTTCAATACACTGATTATAGGCAGCAACCAGCACGCAATTGAAATATACCGGGAATTGATGGAGACAGAATCCTCTTCAGGAAATAAGTTTATCGGGTTTATCAGCTTGCAGAAACAGGAAAACTACCATTTAGCAGAATTCATTCCACATCTTGGATCCCTCAAAGAACTCAAACAAGTAATTGACAGGGAATCGGTTGAAGAAGTAATTATTGCTCTTGACAGCTCAGAACATGATCAGATTAGTAAGATTATCAACCAGGTAGGATTATACAACGTAATTATAAAAGCGATTCCCAATATGTACGACATTCTTACGGGAAAAGTAAAAATGGATCATCTTTTCGGCACCCCCCTTATTCAGCTATCTAAAGATTTGATGCCTGTATGGCAGGCGAACCTGAAACAACTGATTGATATTTTCGTCTCAGTACTTGCTTTGATCATCTTATCTCCCTTGTTTCTCATTCTTGCTATCGGGGTGAAACTGTCCTCAAAAGGCCCTGTTTTTTACAGTCATGAAAGAATTGGTCATTACGGAAAACCTTTCCTGATTTATAAATTCCGTTCCATGCGTTTAGATGCGGAGAAGAACGGACCAGAGCTTTCAAGCAAAGAGGATAAAAGACTGACAAATTTTGGCAGGTTCATGAGAAAATACAGGCTTGATGAAATACCCAATTTCCTGAATGTTCTAAAGGGAGACATGTCTCTTGTAGGCCCCCGTCCTGAGCGACAGTTTTTTATAAATCAGATAATCAAGCGGGCACCGCATTACACTCATCTGCATAAGGTAAAACCTGGAATAACCTCATGGGGACAGGTAAAATATGGCTATGCAGAAAATGTGGATCAGATGATTAAACGCCTCAGGTACGACATCCTCTATATTGAAAACATGTCGCTGTTTGTGGATTTTAAAATTATGTTTTATACCGTCCTTACAATAATCCGTGGCCGCGGTGTTTAATTCCTTTTTTATCGGGGGATCGCTTAACGCTGACAGATTGGTGCCTTCAGGAGCAGAAAAGCTGTTCTAAAGCAATCCCATTTCCATAAGTTGAATTATGTATTCAATAACTTTATCTTCTTCATCCGTTTCGGGATTGTAAGGCGTTTTCAGATTAGAACCAAAAACCCTTGCAACAGCCTGCCAGAATCCTGCGGAGAAGTTTCCCTTTACATCCTGAACAACCTGATAAGTTGTATTACCTGTTTCACGATAAACAAGTTTTATCAGAATTTTCCCCTGACTAATGGTCAATTTTTTTAGCTGATCTTCAAATTCATTCCTGAGATCCTTCTCTGTTTTATCAATAAACTGCCTTTTCTGCCTTTCATTTCGCATTGAAGCGAGTCGTAAATCCAAATCCCTTAACTTATTACCTGCCATTTTTGCATAGGGATAGGCTACCTTTACGTTCCGTATAAGTCGCTTGTATTTCCAGTGCTCCCAACGGTTCGCAAAAACCATCGGATAAATATTTAATTCCGGAATGTTAGAAACGAGAATTGTATCCCCACCAATAACAAGTGCCTGAACCACATTAACAGTGTCCCTGCTCTTTCCCACTTGTGAATAAGAGGAAAACGACACACAAAGGAATAATATCAGGATCAAACTTGTCTTCATAAAAATATATGACTTTAACGCCGGTCAGCAGTAAAGGTTTGCAAAAATACTAAAAGGTTTTTATCTGAAAGGTATCGGAATTAAAAACGTCTGTTTGAAAAAGAACAACAACTGGCAAATTCAAAACACTTAAAACCGGAAAAGTATTCTTTATATTGCATTCAAGAATCGTTCCTTTCTGTTTTAAATTTAATACAATCATCTTTTTTTAATCAGCCTAATCTATAATGCAAGATTTTTTGTTTTACATATTTGCAATTCCTTCAAAAGGGGTTTTATCTAATACCTATACTTTTTTAAAGAACAATTGGGATGGCCATCCCCCGCACTGCCACCCTTTAATTAAAGTTTGAAGCAAAAATCAGTTTCGGGAACTGAATAATTATGCTTTTTCAAAGTTTTTAAACTTTACAGCAAATCATATCATGCAGGATTAACTATTACCAATATTGTCTTAATAAACTAATTGGGATGGCCATCCCCCGCCCAACCACCCTTTAATGTCATTATAAAGTAAAAACCGGCTTCCAAAACCGAATAATTTATGCTTTTCACGAAAACTGAAGAATTTGATATTTTCATTGTTTTTAATCCTTTCATCAATTCATATCATGCTGGTATCAATAATACCAATATTGTATATATAGATTATGGGATGGCCATCCCCCGCCCTGCCACCCTTTAATGTCATTCCCCCGCTCTGCCAACCTTTAATGACATTATTAAGTAAAAACCGGCTTCCAAAACCGAATAATTTATGCTTTTCACGAAAACTGAAG
>CAYOLQ010000088.1:0-6183 GCA_964404825.1 uncultured Chitinophaga sp. | reverse complement strand
GGCCATCCCCCGCCCTGCCACCCTTTAATGTCATTTAAAACCAAAAATCAGCTTCTGTAACCAAAATAATAAATGCTTATCACTTTCTACGGGAAAACGAATTGATTGATTATTCTGGCTGCGTAAAACAAAAAAAGGGTCCCTCATTTCTGAGACACCCTTTTTCCATTTAACTATGAAAAGCTTATTTAACAAACTTCACAACAGCTTCATCATTTATTTTTACAAAGTAAATTCCTCGTGAATAGTTGCTGACATCGAATCTGACCAGATTACCTTCAGCAATTACTGACTCCATTAACCTTCCAAGACTATTGTAAACAGAAACTTTAGCATTAGAATACGAAAGGGAAACATTAAGTACATCAACAGCAGGGTTAGGATAAACCTTAACGTTATGTACACTGTTTTTTGAAACCCCAATAGTAGATGCCAAAGAAATGTTATCCATATAGTTGGTTGTAGAAGCAGTACGAGTTCCAGGAAAATCAGGGAAAATTACGATTTTTGGATATGAGTAACCGACACACGCGGAAAAATCGAATGTTAAAAGTTCCCACTGATTTGTCAGAGTATTTGAAACTTTAACTTCCTTAACAGGACCTCCATTGGTACTGGCTTCGACTTTAAAAGCAACAGGACTGATAGTCGACTTCCAAACCATTAACGAAATTGCATTGGAGGAAGAAGTAAATTCAAGCGGAACATATCCTTCTGAAACTGCTCCTGCATATACCTCAGAAGGAAAGTTTACAACGAATTTTAATACCTTATCCGAAGTATTGATTCCTGATTTATCAGGGTTGGTTATAACTTCAAAGTCTGTTGGTAAACCTGTACCATTTGCAAAAACCGACCAGGTTGCATCATTTTCAACTTCAAAATCAATCGGGAACGTAGCTGGAACGGGCAAATGATACCATATTGAAGCATCAAATACAGGCGATCCGGCCTGAGGTTGGAAATTTCTTGCAGTATAGTTAAATGGATCTGTTAATTTCAGTGATGTTGCAAGTAAGGTTGTATCATTGTTTCTTTCCGCAGCATCAAACCAGGTTGCAATATCAGCAACAACAGGTCCGCCTGATGTTTTAATCCATGCGTTACGAACTCCGGCAATATTTGTATTCTGAACTGTAAGTGAATCTGACTGTGCAGAAGCCCAGCCATTGGCAGATTCCAGATTCAAACCATTACCCCAACCTGCAAATACTGAATTATAAACCTGAAGACATGAGCCTCTTCTGATTCGCATAGAGGAACCTGAGTTATGATTTGAAAGCAAATTTGCTGGTTCGGTATTGGTTTTTGAAGGACCAAAAGCACTGATGTTACTAAAAGTAGGATTTGTTTTTGGAACATTATTGGTACCGCTTGCATCATTATCAGATTCAAAACCGTTGGCAGCATCTGTGTCAACAATAGTGGAATCACGTGCAATAACACCAAACTGAACCATTCCAACAAAGCCGTTATCGGTATCGAAATCATCATCCTCAGTTTTATAGGAAATGAGGTGTTTTGCATTAACAGCACCACCCCACCATTCGAAACCATCATCGCCTGAATGTGAAACCTGAACATATTCGATAGTTGTTCCACTACCAACTGATGCAAGACTCAAACCGTTTATTTCATTTCCTTCGGAAACAAGGTATCCGGGAAATTCGATACGTACATATTTTATAACTCCTGAATTGTCAGCATTATCGCTTCCACCATGGAATACACCAGTACCTCCTTCGGTTAAACCCTCTCCATCAGCTGTACCGTTAGTTGCGTTAGCCTTAAGGTTGTTTTTTCCTTTTCCGGCAATAATTAAACCAGCCCAGTCAGAGTTATTTCTAAAACCTGCGCCCTGGTTTGATGTAAAAACAATAGGTTGCGAACTTGTGCCCTCAGCATGAATTTTGGCACCTCTGTCTATAATTACAGCACTCTTTGCTTCGCCACGTATTATTGTACCAGGTTCAATTGTAAGGGTTGCAGGAGCGTCAACATATACCCAGCCATCTAATTTTATAACACCACTCCAGGTTTCGTCGGCGGTTATATGTGTCGAAAGACTTGGGCTGAATGCTCCGTTACCTTTAGTTACAGTAGCCTCGGGATATTCAGTATCTACCGGATTCCAGTTTGCCCAGCCTGCTGTCCAGTCGTTAGTGCCGTCGAATGCTCCTATATAATCAACCTGATTAAAAAAGGGATTATTTATCTTCAAACTCTGTGCATTGAGTGCAAGAGCAAAAATCCCAACTGCAAAAGTGAATAGAATTTTTTTCATATAACAAAATTATTTTGGTTTATAGTCACAAAGGTATTTAAGACATATGCCCTGAAAGTTTAGCCAGAGTTATTAAAACTTTAAAAAACAGATGGGAATTCCTGTTCTGTTAAGAATTGCTTAAGTATGGTTTAACACTAGAAGGTCCATGATAAACCAAGGTTTATCTTTCGGTTAGGGATGTACCTAACCTTACTTACTTCTATCTCATCCTTTTCGCCAAAGTATTCAACCCAATGAACAGGGTTATTGGTAATATCTTTTATACCCAGTTTCAGATCAAAACTCTTTCCGATTTTCTTCTCAATACTAAGATCAAGAGAATTCCTTGGAAGCTCCCAGGTATGAGGATTAAGCGGTGTGCCAACAAAGACAATCCTTTTGCCGATTCGGTTGTAGCTCATATTCATCATCAGTCCCTTTTCCGGATTATTGTAAAAAATACCGAGGTTAACAATATATGGCGACTGTCCTTGCATTATTCTTACTGAATCCCTTGAAAACGATATATTAGTATTGATTTCACTTTTTATTAAGGATGAATTAAAAACTACAGTAAGATTCTTTAAGAAACTTAACACAGGTACATCCTCAAGAAACATAAGGGATTTCCTGGCGTCAAATTCTATCCCTCTGCTGTATGCTTTTTCAGTATTATAGGGTTGGTAGACAAATTTATTTCCCGCCAGGATTTGAAATAATTCTATCGGGTTGGTAAAATCCTTGTAGAATGCGGCCAGCGAAATAAGTTCTCCCGGTGTCGGGTACCACTCATAACGCACATCATAATTCTCAATTGTTGCAGGCACCAAATCCGAATTGCCATAAACCAGAGAATTAAGTTCAAAATCTTCATAAAAACTAACAGAATTCTCCCTGAATTCAGGACGGTTAATCGTTTTGCCATACGATAAGCGGATATTATGCTTTTCCCCTAATTTTATCTTCACATTCACCGATGGAAACAGATTTAAGGTATCCCTGTTTATATCGAGGGAGTCATTAAGTATTTCATCATTTGCTCCGATATTCTTTTCGTAGAATCCTGTAATTAACCTACTGTACTTTTCCATCCTGACTCCGCCATAGATATCAACAATTTTAGCTATCGGGAGTTTTATTCCAATGTATCCGGCCAATAGTTCATCAACGGCCTGATATTTATTTACCGGATTGGTTCCATCAGCGTATGCCAGCCCGGTGACATTTATATTGTTTGGATCGTAATAGAAATTAGTATCTGCCACCAGACTCCCTATATCCTGAAAAACACCTCCATTTAAAACCATACGGTTAGTGCCTCTCGGAGCCACAATTCCAACCATCCGGGTATCAACATCTCTGCTTTTTATATCGCCGAAAATGCCGGCTTTAATTTGCAGGGGCGACTCGGAAACCGCTGTATAAATATCCTGTGTTATATCAAATTTAACGTTTTTATCCAGCTCTGATAAACTCTGGCTAAGTCTACCTCCGTTATATACACTGGGTTTATTATCTATTACAAAGAAATAGGGTATAGAGTCGGACGAAAAAATATTACGGGCATAGGTATATCGCCGATTATCGGGATCATTATTTGCCGTATAGGATAAACCTGCATTCCAGTTAAAACGGGTTTTATTATCGTTCAAATGGTGTTTACCTTCAATCTGACCGGAATAAATAAACCTCTGATTAAAACGCAGATTCGTACTCAACCAGTCCTGCGAGCTGTTGGTAGCGTATCCAACTCTTTGAACGGTTCTTTTTTCACCCAGATTATTTACCATGTTTCTGAAACCAATTTTCTGGTTGTCACCAAAAATAAATAGCCAGTTATGTATTAAACCAATTGTAGTCTCCTGGACATAGGTAAAGTCTTTGAATGCATAGGCGATATCAATGTCATCCGTTATTGCATTATACGATTCGTATTCATCTCTGTTAATTACTGTATAATTATTTGTTGCCTTATAGTTTAGACTGGTAATATTTCCAATTGATACCTTCCCGGCAACAAAACGTCTCTGGGATGTCAGGCTGATGTTCTGATCCAGAAATGGACTAATGTTTTGTGTATCCCAGTTCTTATTAAATGCCCTTGAGATGGTCTTAAGTGAATCCATCCTTACGAGATATGATGTGAGGTTGGGCCATTTGTATAACTCATTCATTTTCTGCGATGAAGGAAGTTCACCTGGAAAATCGCGTGTGCCATCATCAAAGCCAAGTCTGTCGTACTTACCACCTTCATATGTCTGAAAATCCTTGATAAAGCTGGTATTCTGAACATATCCGGTACTGTAAGAAATTTTGAATTCGTTTTTATCAGCAACCTCTTTGGTGAGGATATCAATTACAGCTCCTGCAAAGTCGGCCGGTAATTCAGGGGCCGGACTTTTGTAAATCATAATATTTTCAATCATCCCGCTTGGAATCGCATCGAATGAAAAGGATCGCTTCGAAGGTTCAAAACTTGGTGCAGGGGAAGCATTCAGTAAAACTGAGTTATAACGCTCACTGAGTCCCCTTACAACAACAAACTTCCCATCGGTAATGGTTATCCCCGGAACTCTCCGGATAACTTCGGCAGCATCGCTGTCCTGTGACTTTTTAATCTGATCTGCAGTTATTCCATTGGCAATCAGATCTATTGATTTAATGTTCACAATCATCGAGGTTTCTGTACCAACTCTTTTTCTTGCTGTAACGGTAACTTCGTCAACTGTAAGGGAAGCGGCACCCAGCTTTACGTCCAGAAAAACAGGTTTACCGCTAAGCACCTCCGCCTTAAGAATCTGTTTATCGTAGGAAATATAGGATACAACAATATTATAATTTCCGGGAACTACATTCTTTAATTCGAATATCCCATCGAGGTTTGTAATGGTCCCTGTTAATGTGCCCTGAATGAGAACTGATGCTCCCACAAGCGACTCCCCCGAAACCCCGTCTGAAACTTTTCCCTGTATACTTCCTGTTTGTGAATATCCTCCTACAGAAACAATTAAAAATAAGATACTTACTAATGCTCTTATAATCATATCAAAATCGTTATTTAATGATTACAAAGGAACGCATCCTGTTTCAACAGAATCTGAGGAATTTGTTATCTGTACATTATGATTTTCTTTATAAAAACTCAAAAAACGCCTCATTTATGAATTCTATCTTACCCGTATGTTTATTTATTCTTAATTCCGGGAGCGGTATGATTTCGCCGGTGGTGTGTCCTGAACATTCTAATTACTATCTTTGTTAAAAGGAAAATTTTTAACAATTCTTGAGAATACTTTTAATGAGCACAAACGACAGGAAGTACACCAACGGAGAAATTACGGTTTACTGGAAACCCTCTAAATGCATTCATGCAACAACATGTTTCAGAGAACTTATTGAGGTTTTCAATCCCCGCAAACGCCCATGGGTTAATATGCAGGGAGCCCCTACAAAAAAAATAATTGAGGTGGTGGACAAGTGCCCGACAATGGCCATTTACTGGAAATACAATAAAGATTTAACTCCTGCGGAGCTTTCGGGGGATCATGATAGTGGCGTGGAAGTTACTCCCGAAGATGTACTATCGCAAAAGACAGAAGAAAATGAAAGCGTAGCCAGCATATCAATAATGAAAAACGGACCCATTCTGGTTGAAGGAGAATTTACGGTTATCGGTCCCGAAGGCAACGAGCTCAAAAGTATGATAATGACATCCTTCTGCCGTTGCGGACACTCGAAGGCCCAGCCCTATTGCGATGGAACTCACAGGAAGGTTGGTTTTCTGGGATGAAAAGGTAGAAGGTAGAATTTAGAATTCAGAATTAGGACTTGCTTTTAATCACTTATATTCTAAATTCTAAACTCTACATTCTAAATTCTACCTTCTAAATTCTAAAATCTACCTTCTAAATTCTACC
>CAYOLQ010000087.1:11185-13928 GCA_964404825.1 uncultured Chitinophaga sp. | reverse complement strand
TCAGGTTTAAAATCTTTCCATCGAAGGTACCCATTGTGCCTATACTCCCTGGAACTGGCGTGCATGGTGGGATATTGGAACCGGTGCTTTAATTAATTTTAAACATATTTAATTCTACTTTGACATATTCCGAAATTGGGAAGCAAAGTGCAAAATGCAAATATCAAAATGCAAAATATGCGCTTGAATCTGCAAAATTAGTTATATTCAAAACTACTTTATTAATGAAATATTTTAAAAAAGTAAAAGTTAAGTGCAGCAGATGCAATATTATCGCCAGTTTCTATTTAAATATGTAGCCTTAATTTGCATTTTGCAATTTGAGTTTTGCATTTTGAATTTTTTTTTCAAATCTGTCAAAGTAGGATTAAATTAAACATAAATAAGCCCAAATGAGAAAATATCTTATTCTTTCCATTTGTTTTTCTATTATTAACATCTTCGGTAAAGCTCAGGAGGTTTTTATCTCAGAAATGGCATTCTGGGGCCTTAAATCTTCTATTGAAATTTATAATCCCGGTTCCCAGCCTGTTAATCTTATTGACTTCAACATAAGAAATTCCAACAACGGAGCCCTTTTCCCGACTGACCCGGCCAAAGGAATGTATTTCTCATTTGGAGATGTAGTTCTTGCTCCAAAATCCGTTTATACTATTGTCAATAAAGACGCTACTGCCGATGTTAAAGCAAGAGTGAACAAGGTCGTCACGGATTCATTGAACAAACCCGGTGATTATGTATTGCATTTTTTCCATGACGATGCCATGGGATTATTCAGGGGAGATTCTTTAATTGATTTAATTGGCAGGGAAGGAGTAAAGGAGATGTGGGAGATAGCTGGTGTTGACAGCGCAACCGCAAGCAGTGTTGCTCTGGGAGGGCCCTATATGATCATCCGGAAACCAGGTATCCTCAAAGGAAACACAGATTGGGACGATGCCCGGGGTTTTGATGCAGATTCCGGAAAAACTTTTGCTGACAAATCGGAATGGATTGTTTCCATTGCAAATTACAATAACCTGGGAATGCATACTATTCAGATTGATTCCAACTATACAATGGACACTGTTCATTACTATGTATCTCCTCATGGAAATGATTCATTTTCAGGAGAATCTCCTGAACAATCCCTGAAAACTATCCAGGCTGCCATTGAAAAAGTGAGATTGTCAAACAGGGTACCTAATACTCAATTGCCGGCATTATCTGGAACACCTGCCGGACAGATCATCGGCACTCCGGAAAATTATGGTGATATTATTAAGGATCACTCAAAAACACTGAATAATCCGGCTGTGATCCACCTGATGCCAGGGTATCACCAGGTTCTAAATACAATAAGCATTAATTCTTTTTTAGGAGGGAATATACATTTCAGGGGAGAGTGGGCCGGGGGTGCTTCTAGTGATATTGCAGCAGAATTATTGACAAAAAATGATGATCCTTATAGTTTACGATTGCCAGAAGATAAAATTCCTGTGGTTACCGGTGGAGAATTAATTACCGGTTGGAAGGACACGACAATTAACGGGGTTTCTGCCTGGGTAAAATATTTACCCGAAGTAAAAGCCGGAAGCTGGTATTTTAATTCTTTGTATGTTAATGGATCAAGGGCATTGCGACCAAGATTTCCCGCTGTTGGCTCGTTCCGGATTTCTTCCATTATGCCAAACACACTGGGTGAGGTTACTGCATTCTCCGATCGCGTCCAGGTATTCCCCGGAGATATCTCCGGCAACTGGAGGAATCTTACAGATGTGATCATGGTGCATACACACAGGTGGGTAGCAGAACGAATGAATATTGTTTCATTTAATCCGGGGACCAATATTGTAACACTGGGGTATAAACCCAATCAGGATATGAATGGAAGTCACCCTGCTCATGGAGCGGGACTATCTGCATATTTTTGTGATAATGTTTTCGAAGAGTGCAACTCCCCGGGGGAGTGGTATCTGGACAAGCCAACGGGTAACCTGTTTTACGTTCCCGGGGCAGGAGACGATAAAGAAACCGCAGAGGTATTTGCGCCAAAGGGTTTTACATTCTTTGATATTAACGGTATTGACGGTTCCAACGCCTATGTCTGGAATATAAGTTTCGAAAAAATAGCATTTATGCATAATAACTCCAAAGTAGACCGGACACCACAATACAGTAATGAGGCTGGAGGATTTGCAATCCGTGCATATTTTACAAGGGCTTTTTCCGTGAAAAACTGTTTTTTCGCGCATCTGAACGAGGGAGCAATAAGACTGGGACAGGGCACAATGGGAGCAGAAGTGGCAACATCGTATTTCAGGGATTTGGGGTCCTTCGGAATAAACTTGTCGGGAAACATAACCAATACAACAACCCGGTCAGCTTATAATAATTTTCATGACAACGATATTTTCGGTTATGGTCTTTTTCATTTAGCCCAGCAGCCGGCTATGGCTGTCGGTAAACCAGTATATCTGACCATTGAGCATAATTATATCCGATATGGCTTTTACAATGCGATTAATCATCAGGCTCATGCAGTTCAGGAGGAGACGGGGATAGGCTTTGGGTATAAAAACATCATCAGGAAGAATCTTATTCACACGGTTTGCCAGGGAATGGTCAGCGATATCGGAGGCATATACTTTACCGGCCCGCAGCCCGGTTCCGTTTTGGAAGGGAACCTGATCTATGATGTAGAAGCACGCGACTACAGTGGGGGATGTATTTACATGGACGATAACAGTGCATACTGGACAGT